>DUOF01000077.1 GCA_012839015.1 bacterium | reverse complement strand
GGTGGTAATTATGGATATGCGTAGAAGAATTGCAATTATATATGATTTTGATTTAACGCTGATACCTAAAAATATACAGGAATATGGTTTTATTGATTCTCTTAATATGAGTCCTGATGAATTTTGGGAAGCCTCTGCTGTAGTGGGAAATAAACACGATATGGACTCTAACCTAGCTTATATGTATACAATGCTAGAATTAGCTAAGAAGAACAACCTGGATATTACTTATGAAGGTTTAAAGAAGCTTGGTGCTAATATCGAATACTTTGAAGGAGTCGAAGAGTGGTTCGATCGTATTAATGAATTTGGTAAGTCATTAGGTTTAGAGGTCGAACACTATGTCGTTTCCTCAGGTACTAGAGAAATCATCGAGGGGGCTTCAATCTATGATAAATTTAAAAGGGTATACGGATGTAGATTTACCTACGATGATGATGGAAGACCAATCTGGGTTTCCCAAGTAGTTAACTACACAACCAAGACTCAGTTTATCTATCGAATCAGAAAGAATGTTCTTGATGATTTTTATGATTCATATAAAGTAAATGAATACATAAGTGATCGCTCAAGTATATTACCATATGAGAATATGATTTATATAGGAGACGGACAAACCGATGTTCCTTCAATGAAATTATTAAACTCTAAAGGTGGACATTCTATCTGCGTTTACGATCCTAGTTCATTTAAGAAGTTTGATGTTGCTAATAGATTATTTAATGAAAAAAGAGTTAACTTTATAGCCCCTGCTGACTATAGAGATAACTCTAAGATCGATTCTGTTATCAAAAATATTTTAAAGAAGGTTTCTATTGAAAACACTCTAGAAGAATTACAAAATGATTAATTAATACTATCTTGTTTTTACCCTATCATCTTGTAGTTTTTCTAATTCACTAGAGATAAGTTTAGTATATCTATTTATATTTACCCGTTGTTCTTCAGAAAACTCAGAAATGTTTTCAATTTCTCCTACTATGGTATTGTGTGCTATTTCTTTCTTGTTTACGGGTGCTTTCTCTTCTAAGAAGTTTAACCAATCCTTAGCTACATCAATGTGTTTATGATCCAAAATCATCATTTTAATAACATCATTGGTGTTTTTTATTAATTCTTCTAAACAATCACATTCTTTTTTGTTATGCATTTTAAATGCTTTGATGTAGAATTTTAGTTTTTTAGTTGTATAGATAAAATCAATTAGATAATCACTTACTTTTAGGTCACTAACTACCTTCTCCTTACCATTCTTGGTAACTAAGAAATCTACATTCATAGTTTCTTCCTTTACAAGATTTAGGTACTCTGGGTAAAGACAGTTTTCAATATTTGTCTTTATTAAGGGCACGATAGACTTGCTATATTCCTCATGAAGTTTTAACTCTTCTTCATATAGAGTAGCTACTTCTCTTTTGAAAGGAAGACTAGCAACTAAAAATCTAACGTAATCAAACCTTTTCTCAGCACTAAAACGGTCGCTGTTATTGTATTCCTTATTAAGAGAACGAACTTCAAAGTCAATTCTTTCCATATTTTATCGCCTCACTTGTTTACATTCTATAACGGCATATTTTAAATATCAACTTTATTGTTTTAGGCGAACCTAGCAATACTCTAGTTTACTTTAGATTTTTTCCTTCTTTTTCCTCTAATATAGAAACTAAGTGCTATAACCTCATGTGCTAGTAAAACCATTAAAGAAAGACCAAGAATGAATGACCAGTCAAATATTCCAAGCCTAGTAGTACTAAAGAATGTATTCATAATTGGTATCTCAGTTACCATCACTTGTAGTAAAACACCAACAGCAAATGCTATTAGCATTAGTTTGTTATCTAGAAATTTAAACTCTAGGACTGATTTTCTGATATTGCGCATTCCAATCGCATGGAACAACTCACTTACTGCAAGTGTAGTAAAAGCAAATGTCTGAGCCTTCATTAAGATATCTGCATCTTCCAGAGTCATTAAAATACTGCGGTAATTAACCTCATCAATACCGCTTTGTCTAGCTATTTCGGCTATCGGGATACTTAAGAAAGCTACTAGAGTAAGCACAGCTATAAGGACCCCGTAAAAAATGGTTAATCTTAATCCACCATGGGAGAACAGCGATTCTTCTGGGTCTCTTGGTTTAGACTTCATTATATCATCTTCTTTTGGATCGCTGCCAAGTGCAAGTGCAGGTAGTGAATCCGTTATTAAGTTAATCCATAAGATATGGACTGCTATTAGGGGCAGGGGGAACTTTAATAGGATTGCCACTAACATAGCTATAACTTCAGCAAAGTTGCTAGAAAGCAGAAATAAGACCGATTTCTTGATATTGGCGTAGATTCCTCTTCCTTCTTCGATTGCTTTTTCAATCGAGGCAAAGTTATCATCACTTAAAACCATGTCTGAAGCACCCTTTGCAACATCAGTTCCACTGATACCCATAGCAATACCTATATCTGCGGTTTTTAAACTTGGGGCATCATTTACACCATCCCCAGTCATCGCCACTATCCTGCCATTGGCTTTAAACGCTTTAACTATTTTCACTTTATGTTCTGGTGATACCCTTGCAAACACAGTTATATTGTTAACTCTCTCATTTAGTTCTTCCTGAGATATCTTTTCAAGTTCAATACCATTCATGCATTGAGTTTCACTATTTGCAATACCAAGTTCCCTTGCGATGGCAAGTGCTGTATCTTGATGATCTCCGGTAATCATTACAGTAGTGACACCTGCCTCTTTGAAGGTAGCTACTGCATCTTTTGCCTCACTTCTTGGAGGGTCAATCATACCGGCTAAACCAGCGAAAATTAAATCCTCCTCAGTTAACTTATCGCTATCTTTATAAGCGATACTAAGCACTCTTAATGCTTCTTTTCCCATTTCCTCAGCTTTCTTGATAATATCTTCTTTTCTTTTAATACTTAATGGTTCAACCTTATCATTTACAACCATATACTTACATCTTTTTAAAACACTGTCTAGAGCACCTTTAGTAAACACTCTTTTATGTCCCTTATATTGATGTATTGTAGACATCATTTTTCTCTCAGAATCGAAAGGGATTTCTCCAATACGGGGATATTTTTTATTTAAATCGTCTTTAAATAATTTAAAATTTCTTCCAAGTTCTATTAAAGCAACTTCAGTTGGGTCGCCGACAACATTATCCTTTTCCACAATAGCGTCATTACAAAGCACTAATCCCTCGACCATTATATCGCAGTTCTTTATATTGGCTTCTAGGGTTGATAGTAAGTTACCAGAATAGTAAATTTTAGTGACGTTCATCTTGTTTTGAGTTAGAGTTCCGGTTTTATCACTACAAACAACACTAACTGCTCCTAGTGTCTCAACACTAGGAAGTCTTCTAACAATCGTATTTACTCTAACCATCCTTTGAACACCAAGGGCTAGGACTATTGTTACTACAGCTGGTAATCCCTCAGGAATAGCAGCTACTGCAAGTGAAATAGCCACTCTAAACATTTCAATCGGATCACGCTTTTGAATAAGCGCCACAATAAATAGTAGGGCACACAGTACGATAGTTAAAATCCCTAGTAGTTTCCCAAGATCTGCAAGACGCTTTTGAAGCGGGGTTAGACTCTCATTTTCTAGGTTAATCATATCGGCTATTTTGCCAACTTCGGTATTCATACCAGTACCAACAACAATACCTTCCCCACGCCCATATACGGCGTTGGTAGACATATAAGCCATATTTATCTTATCTCCAAGCGGGGTGTTTCTTGTGAATGTTAAAGCAGCATCTTTTTCTACCGAAGTTGATTCTCCTGTTAAAGAAGCTTCTTCTACTTTTAGATTAATCGTCTCTACAAGTCTAACGTCAGCACCAACGGTCCTGCCAGCTTCAATAATTAAAATATCTCCGACAACTAACTCCTCACTTTTTATTTCCTTTATCTTACCATCTCTTTTTACTAAACTGGTTGGTGAGGATAATTGCTTCAGCGCCTCTAAAGCCTTTTCAGCTTTAGATTCTTGAATAGTGCCTATAACTGCATTAAGCAAAACTACAATAGCAATTATTATTGCATCGTTTACCTCTTTTAAGAATAGAGAGATAATTATAGCCACTAATAATATATATATCATTGGATCATTTAACTGGGACAAAAATGCACTTAAAAGACCTTTCTTTTTCTTTTCCTTAAGAATGTTTTTACCGTTTCTCTCAAGTCTTATTTTAGCTTCGCTATCGCTTAATCCTTTTTCTAAATTTGTCTTGGTTGATTCTATACATTGTTTTATAGTTTTGTCTTCGTACATTGTATCCCTCTTTCATTATTAATCTTATCTATTTGTTATTGTTAACACAATAAAATAGCCTGTTTTATTGTAAAGCTCTCTATAATTAATATACCCTTAAATCATCTTCTAACAATTAATAATAAACGCCGATTTGTTTGCTTAGACTATAACTATTTGATACATTATTTTTGGAGATGAGCACGGATGTCTAAAAGCAAAGCATGCAAAATCTTAAAGTATTATCGGGGTTTTAATGGCTCTCTTTTAACAGACAACTTTGTTGTCTTTTTTTTAACTTCATAGCCTAATTAAATATATTTAACAAAGGAGGATTTTATGAAAGAAGAAATGATTGCTATGTTACTTGCAGGAGAAAAGGGGCAAGACTAAATGAATTAACTAGAAAGGTAGCAAAACCGGTAGTAAACTTTGGAGGTAAATACCGTATTATTGACTTTACACTTTCTAACTGCGCCAATTCCTCAATCAATGTTGTCGGAGTTTTGACTCAATATGAGTCGTCCTTTTTGAATGAATACGTAGGGAGTGGCCAAAAGTGGGGATTAGACGCCAATGGATGCTCCTGCGTACTTTTGTCACCCCGTCAGAGTGATGAGGATGTTTTGTGGTATGAGGGTACCGCAAGTGCTATTGAGAAGAATATTGATTTTATGGATAAATACAATCCTAAGTATGTCTTAGTTTTATCAGCCGACCACATTTATAAGATGGATTACAATAAAATGTTGGAGACGCACAAGAAAAATAAAGCTGATTGTACCATTTCTGTAGTTAGGGTCCCTATTGAAGATGCTAGCAGGTTTGGTATATTAAATATCAACCCAGATTCATCGATATTAGAGTTTGATGAAAAACCTGCTAAACCTAAGAGTAAT
>DUOF01000076.1 GCA_012839015.1 bacterium | reverse complement strand
TTATTATAAATATAAAGAGGTGATTTATCTATCACCTCTTAGAATAACAATATTGTATTATATCCTCTCGTTTTTGAAGCACATGAACCAATCTAGGCAGTACATATTTGGATTGTCCTCTTCCATCCTTTTTTTCGCTGCTCCGCAAGATCCTGCAGGTGGTATGATAACATCATCGCCCGGTCCCCAATCAGCAGGGGTAGCTACGTTATCCTTATCGGATTTTTGAAGTGCCAGGATAATTCTTATTAATAGCTTCTTTCGTCTTAGTTTCTATTTAATAATCATAAACACTTGCAAATCTAATTGCTCTTAGAATCCTTAGAGGATCGTCTCTAAACCAATCACCCTGTTCATTAACAGTCCTGATAACTTTATTGTTTAGGTCTTCTAAACTATTAAAGTAATCTAGCAGACCAACTTTATGGTTATATGCTAGGGCATTAATAGTAAAGTCTCTAAGACTTAAGTCACCCCTGATGGTAAAACCCTCTTTATTTCTATAAGTGGTTACTTCAATAGATAAATCGTCTTTTATAATAGCAATTGTTTCTCTTTTCTCATTTATTTCAATTGTTTTATGGTCAAAGAAAATCCTTTTTATCTCTTCAACACTCGCATTAGTGGTCAGATCATAGTCTTCAATACTCCTGTTTAGTAAATTATCCCTAATCGCCCCACCTACTACGTAACATTCAAAGTTTGAATTGTTTAGTCTTTCAATAATTTTCTTAACCTCAATTGGTAATTCTATCGTTACTATCATTGTAATCACCCAATATATTTTATACCTATTTTGTGGATATATTAGAATTTAAAAAACTACAAATAATACATAACGAGATAAATATCCATCATTGATCCATATATTATAGTTTTGGTTTATAGTTTAGCTAATCATTGCCATAAATCTAGATCGACTACTGACAAATAGCATGGTAAATCATATGTAGATATGCTCCAATAACCATTATTTTAAGAGAACCTAAATATCTATATAATAATGTAATAGATTTAACATAAAATTAGATGATATAGCTTAAGGCATGGTCGGGTTCACTTAAAAATTTAAAACAGGAAATAGATGGAGGATTAGGATATTATGTATAAAGATAAGATGGCAGTATTGATATATGAGAAACAGAAGTACGTTTGTTAGAAAAAACCGCGAACACTTTGAAAAAATAGATGAGGAACATCGCCGACACTTCGGTAAAAATGATGATAACATTTTTTACATGTCCAAATTAGTCAAAGGTATTACACGGATAGAGGAAAAACTCGTAGAGCGAGACCTAACTATTTTAAAAGAGGCAGAGAAGGACGGATATATTAAAGTAGACTGGTTTATGTTGCTTTGGGATAGAAAAGAAAATAGTTTTACAAACTATCTTAATAACATAGTACAGCGTTTAGGAAAATTGGTGCCGGCGATTTTAACTGATTGGAACAAAAACTTTAAAACAAATACCTACAAAAAGGTTGAGGAAGGCAAGGTTGCAACAGTTTTAAAGAATCCAATAAATATTTCAAATACAAACAATGATAATTATTTTTTAAACCTAAACAAGATACAGAAGGATTATTTTGATAAAGGCATAAACAATCTGACTTCAAAAATAGAAAATAGTTCAAAAATGGAACAAGATGATTTAGTAAGATTGGCGGCAGAATTAAAGGTAATAAGAGACGCAAACTCTGATGGATTAGTAATAATGGATTGGGATAGATTCTTTAAATTAAGTCAGAAAAACCTAATCACCGCTGTAGATGAGATCACTAAATTAATAAACACAAGGCATTTACTTCGCATGAGTTAGCGAATCAGAGAGAACGAAGCAAGTAATTTAATTAGTGATAAATAAGAATAGTTTTATAGACTCGCTTTTTCTATTACTACACTACAATTGTCATTAACTTTAATAATATATATCCAACATATCAATTAAAAAGCTACTAGTTTAATTACTAGTAGCTTTTCTTATATATTCCTTTAATGAACTTATTACTTCCATATCTTTCTTAATTCTTCTTCTTGGTGTAACAAATACTTTGCTCCCGTGCGGTTCACCTTCATACCGTGGTATTAGTTGAAAGTGCAAGTGATTAGGTCCACCATCACACATAGTAACTAAGTAGACTTTTAGGGCTCCTAGGACCTCTTTAAGGGCGGATATAGTAATGTTAGTTATCCTGTGAAATGGTTCTGCTAAAGAGATTGGCATTTCGCTAATGTCTTCATAATGATCTTTCACTATAATAATAACGTGTCCGCTTTTTCTTGCGTTTCTTTCAAGAAATACCCTGAATAAATTATCTTCATACAGGGTTAATTCATCGTCTTCTATAAAGATATTATTAGTTTTAAAGTTAGCACATGTTGGACAATTACCTTGTTCTTTACACTTTAGATATTCCTGGTGATATTTTTCTTCTAACTCGATATCATCACTAGTTATATCTCTAAGTAATATATCATTAATCATAAATTACCCCCATGTCTAGCAAGGGCTGTGTCCGCAGTTGGAGCAGATAGTACATCCGCCACTAACCACTTCAATTGGCTCGCCACACTCCTCACAAGTTTGGTATTTGGAATCTTCTTCATATGAACCTTTAAGTTTTTTATCAACTTCTTGTTTAGTGGGAGTTTCTTTCTTTTTATCTTTCACAGTAAGGATCGGTGCTCTTTTACACCCATCTCTAAAGATAGTAATACCCTTTAAACCTTTTTTCCAAGCATAAAGGAATAACTCTTCTACTTCTTCTACTGTTGTTTCATTAGCCATGTTTACGGTAGAGGAAATACTAGCATCAATGTAATTTTGCCAGATTGATTGCATATCAATTCTTCTTTTCCAATCTACTTCATGAGAAGTTATTACATATTCAGGTAAATCTTTTACATCCTTAATACCTTTTTCATCCATTACTTCTTGAACAATCGGAGTATATACTTCAAAGTAAATATCCCCATCTTTTCCTAAACTTTCAGATTTACGAGTGAATGATTTAGCAAATATAGGCTCAATTCCACCACTTACACCAAGCATTGAAGAAATAGAGCCAGTCGGAGCGATAGTAAGAATTTGTGAGTTTCTTAAACCATACTTTCTAACAATTTCTTTTGTCTCATCAGTGGTTACTGTGTCAAAGTATTTACTCTTAAACAGACTCTCTTCATCATACTTATTGAAGGTTCCTTGATCTTTAGCAATCATTGCAGAAGCACAGATTGCAGAGTTAACCATTTCTCTTGCAATAACATCACAAAGTTTTAAACTCTTGTCATCTCCATATGTATAACCCATTTTAATTAACATATCAGCGATCCCCATCACACCTAAACCGATTTGTCTCCAGTCAGCAGCATTTTCTCTTTGTATTTTAAGAGGGTGAAGTTTAAGTCCTTCATCTAGAACCTCGTTTAAACCTTCAACTGAGGTTGCGACAGCCTTAGAGAACTTGGCTATATCAAAGCTAGCCTTATTAGTAAACGGATATAAAACAAACTCTGATAGGTTAAGTGAACCTAGCAAGCATGATCCACCTGCCATAAGTGGTTCCTCAGCACATGGGTTTACCCCGGCATATTCATGCTCTTTATGCTCGCTCATTAAATGCCAATCAGTAATCCTTGTCCAAAACAGGTTCCCGGCTTCTGCCCAGTCCCAGTTGTTGACAGAGTTTTTACGGAATAAATCCCTCGCCCTTACATTTCTTTCTATTACTTCACCGTTTTCTAGAGTGAAGTGTAATCTCCAGTCTAAGTCTTCTTCAACAGCCCTCATGAAGTCATCACTTACCCTAATACTAATATTAGCCTTAGTGATTGATCCATCTTTAGCCTTAATATCAATAAATTCTTCGATATCAGGGTGATGATCGGCGATACTGATCATCAAGGCCCCTCGTCTACCATGTTGTCCAATTAAGGAGGTGGTTAAATCATATAATTCCATAAATGAAACCGAACCACTAGTCTTCTTAGCACTATTGTTAACGCTAGCACCTTTTGGTCTTAACTTAGAAATATCAACGCCGCATCCGCCACCATACGAATAAGTTCTAGCTAATTCCTTAGCCGTATCAAAAATAGATTCTATATTATCCTCTGGAGGAGACATTACATAACAATTTGAGTAAGTAACATTAGCTTCTATACCCCTATGAGCAAGAATTCTACCGGCAAACAGAAATTTCTTTTGGGCCACTAGTTTCCTAATTTTAGGATTACCACCACTTACACGGTCCAACCACTCATCCATGGATTCATTATTATGGCGGTATTTGCCACTCCAAATAGCCTCAGATAATTCACCAAGAACTAAACCTTCTTCTCTGGCCTTATTTCTTTTCAACCTGAATTTATAATAAGCATCTGAGGCTTTGTTAAAACCTCTTTTGACTAATTCACAGATGACTATATCCTGAATTTCTTCAACGCTTATTTTTTTAACATTTTGTTTTTTCACTATTTCTAGAATCCTGTCTGGAATAGTTTCAATTAGACTTGTATCCTCTACCACTGTATCAGTTTCAATTATTGCCTTGTTAATAGCAATTATAATTGCATTCCTATTAAATGGTTCCTCATACCCTTCTCGTTTAATGACTATAATACCCTTTTCCATTTTTATCCCCCCATTATAAATAAAAAAAGAGCTTTAACAGGATGTTAAAAACTCTTCATTGACCCCTATAAAAAATAGTTTGGCAATGATCATTTTTATATCTCCCCGTTGTATCCAATTATAATATTAAATTTTGAAATTCTCCTAATACTTTATCTAGATATTTTTCGATAATAAATAACATGAAAAAAATTATATTTTATTTATAAG
>DUOF01000075.1 GCA_012839015.1 bacterium | reverse complement strand
AGTGTCGACTGTCTAGCTTTTAGTTTAATTTCTTGTGCAGATTCGCTAACTAAGGAATTAGTATCAACCCAAGGTATAGATTTAGAGACAATAAAAGAACAATTAAAGATAACTAGAATTAGTCCACTTGACAGTGTAGATGAACTCGTCAATTTAAATAAAAAAGCAATTAAAGAACCCGTTGTCTTAATAGACAGGGAAGATGACCTGCAACTAGTAATCAATTGTTTATTAAGAAGACAAAAACCAAATGCCTTAATCGTAGGTGAACCGGGGGTCGGTAAAAGTGCCTCAGTTGAGTACTTAGCTCAGAAGATAGTTAACAAGGATATAGATGATTCCCTAAAGGATATGGTTGTCTATGAGTTAGATATTTCTGCTATTGTAGCAGGTACTAAATATCGGGGTGAGTTTGAGGAAAAACTAAAGAAAATCATCAAAAAGATTAGGAAAGAACCCTCTGCAATTATATTTATTGATGAAATACATAACACTATTGGTGCTGGAGGTGCTGAGGGCGCAATCGATGCTTCTAATATTTTAAAACCATATTTGGCTCGCGGCGACTTTAAGTGTATAGGAGCCACTACTTATGAAGAATATGTAAAATTAGTTAAAAAGGAAAAAGCGATAGATCGTCGTTTTCAACTTATAAAACTAGATGAGCCTGGGTTAGAAAAGACAATTAGAATTTTAAAAGGAATCAAACACCAGTATGAAAAATTCCATGGTGTCGAAATAGATGATAATATTTGCGAGAAAATAGTAAAATATGCAAAGAAACATGTTGTAGATAGACATTTCCCTGACAAAGCTATAGATATTATGGACTGTAGTTGTGTATCGGTTAAAAAAGAGAAAAGAAAGAAGTTAGATGAAAAAACAGTTATACAAACAATTGAAAAACTATATAAGGTGGAAATAAATAATAGTAATAATAAACTTGAATACATGAATAAAAAGATAAAGGAAAAAATAATTGGACAAGATGCAGTAATCAAACAAATATCTAGACACTTAAGTTATATTGATAAGGGTCTTTGTGACGAAGGGAAACCGCTTGGTGTTTACTTTTTTGTTGGTCCAAGTGGGTGTGGTAAAACACAAACTGCTAAAGAGATAGCAAAACTATATTTTGGTAGTTATGATAACTATATAAAAATAGATATGTCAGAATACAGTGAACCAAGCAGTGTAACAAAACTGATAGGATCACCTCCTGGATACGTCGGACACGACAACCAGACATATATAGTAGATTCAATAAGAAAGAATCCTCATAGTGTTATTATCCTAGATGAAATAGAAAAGGCTAATAAGGAAGTTGTTAATATATTTTTGAATGTTTTTGATGAGGGTTATTTTTTTGATGCAAGGAAGCGAAAAATTGATTTTAGTAACGCATTAATAATCCTTACCTCTAACCTAGGTTATAGTGAGGAAACATTCATACAGAAAAAAATAGGTTTTATAAATACCAAAGACGAGCATGAAGAGGGTTTAAAAGCAATTAGGGAACACTTCAGGAGTGAGTTTTTAAATAGAATTGATGAACTGTTTTGTTTCAATAGACTAAACGAAGAATCCGCAAGAATAATAGGAACAAACTATCTAAGTGAATACCAAGATAAAATGGACTATGAGTTTTCAAGTGAATTAATACTAGAAGAAGTTATGAAGTCTAAAGATGAAATATTAAGATATGGTGCAAGGCAGTTAAAAAAGGATATAAAGAAAAAAATAATCCAAGAACTTGATAAAAAAGATGTTATAAAATGTAGCTAAACTTGAATAAATGTCTTGAGATAGTTAAAATCTAATTGGTGAATTTAATGATTAAAATAGACAATATTGAAATCGATGGTTTTGTTTTCTGTGCCCCAATGGCAGGGATAACTAATAAAGTATATAGAAAGATAGCAAAGGAGTTTGGTGCTAGTCTTACGTATACCGAAATGGTTAGTGATAAAGCTTTAGTTTATAAAAGTGATAACACATATAAAATGATGGAAATAGATGAAGAGGAGCACCCAGTTGCTATCCAACTATTTGGTGGTGAAGAAGAATTTCTTGTTGAAGCAACTAAGATAATTAATAAAAAATCTTCTGCTGACATTTTAGATATTAACATGGGGTGTCCAGTAACTAAGGTAATAAGATCAAAGGCAGGTAGTTACTGGTTAAAAGATCTAGACTCAGCCTATGAAAAAGTAAAAGCGATCGTAGAAGTAAGTGAAAAACCCGTAACAGTTAAGCTTCGACTTGGATGGAACAAAGAGAGCATAAATGTAGTAGAAATGGCTAAACTGATGGAGAAGGCAGGGGTTAAACTAATTTGTGTTCATGCACGCACCAAAAACCAATATTATTCTGGTGATGCGGATTACTCATACATAAAGAAGGTTAAAGAAGCTGTCAGCATACCTGTGGTAGGTAACGGGGATATAAAATCTATTGATGACGCAATCAGGATGAAAACGGAAACTAATTGTGATGCAGTTATGGTCGGCAGAGGGGCACTAGGGAACCCTTGGTTATTTAAACAAATAGATCATTATTTTAAAACTGGTGAGAGACTCGATGATCCTTCAATTAGGGAAAAGATAACCCTTTGCCTAAGACACGCAAGAGAACTTTGTGAATTAAAAGGAGAAGAGATAGGGATTAAAGAAATGAGAAGTCACGCCTGTTGGTATTTAAAGGGACAAGAGGGTGCAAATAATGTTAAGATTATGATTAATAAAACAAATACATATGAAGAGTTAGAAAGACTCTTAAATGATTATCTTGAAGGGGTGGATAGATAATGGCTACATTAATGGATGGAAAGGGTCTCTCAAAAAAAATAGAGTCCGAGATAAAAAAAGAGGTTGAAAAACTGAAAAACAAAACAGGTAAAGTACCTACCCTAGCGACAATTATTGTCGGGGAGGATCCTGCTAGTGTGACCTATGTAAAGATGAAACAAAAAGCTTGTAAAAGAGTAGGTATTAATAGTGTTAGTATCGAATTAGGTGTAAAGACAACTACCGAAGAATTATTAAACATAATCAATGATTTAAATAATGATCCTAAAATTAATGGGATTCTTTTACAACATCCGACACCAAAACAAATTGATGAGAGAAAGTGTTTTGATGCGATAGATGTAAAAAAAGATGTTGATGGTGTAACAGCGCTTAACTTTGGTTCTATGACTATGGGGGATAAAGAAGCCTTTTTAAGCGCAACACCACTAGGAATCAAAACACTAATTGAACACTATGAAATAGAAGTTGAGGGAAAAGAAGTCCTAGTAATTGGCAGAAGTGCAATACTAGGTAAACCTGTCGCTATGATGATGTTAAACAAGAATGCTACAGTAACAATAGCACATGCTTACTCCAAAGATTTAGCTACTCTTTGCAAGAGGGCAGACATTGTAGTTTCTTGTACTGGTAAATCAAAATTAATAAAAGAGGACTTTCTAAAAGAAGGTGCGGTAGTTATTGATGCCGGATATAATGAAGATAATGTCGGGGATGTTGATATTGAAAACTCTAAGCATAAACTAAGTGCTTATACACCAGTTCCAGGAGGAGTTGGACCAATGACTATTGCTAGTCTACTAAGTCAAACATTAAAATCTTTTAAATTAACACTTAAATAGTATTATTCGCTAAAATTCGATAGTTGCTATCGCTACAATAGTGGCGGTGGGTGAAATCAATGGACAAAATTAATAAAGCAATAACATTCGAAAATTTAAAATATCTTATTTACATTACAGGAAGTTTTTTACTAGCCAGGGTCACATATGACCACAACTTTCTAATTTTTTTATTACCTTTTATTGCCTGTAGTTTATTAGGGGGAAGGTATGTTTTCATTAGTGCAATTTTAGGTGGATATCTATCACTGTTTGGCTCCACTTATTTGGATCTTTTAATTTATACTGGAACGGTAATTTTTTTCTTTGCTTGTTATCTACTAGCTAGAGAAAATAAAATAAAGATTAGAAGCTCAATTAAATGGATTACCTTCTTAGCAACTCTAATCGGTGGGAGTCTAATCCATCTAATTTATCAGGGGGAGTATATAATAACCCCTGTAGTAGGTGCGATTGTGTCTTACTGGTTAAGTAGTTATCTAGTAAAAGCATACTTCAAACTAAGTATAGAGAATAAGCAATATCTAGAACCTGAGGTCTCTATTGTCATTTTTTCTATAATTGGTATTAGTTTGATTGGTATAAATGTGAACCTTTTTGAAATAAGTCTGAGTCTAGTTTTAGTAAGAGTTTTACTAATGGTGTTGAGTCAACTTGGTTTTAGTATTGGGCTAATTGTAACATTTATTTTAGGTGTTTTAATCGGGATTAATTACAATTTGGGAGTCGAATATTTCACCCTCCTACTAGGGGGAGAAGTCGTTTTATTCTACTTAAAAGATACTAATAAAATTAGCAAGATATTTTTCTATATCGGTGTAAACGCTCTGTTTATTTACCTATTAGATTTAAATTATACATACATATATGAGGTTTTAGCAGCCTCAACAATGTTCCTTTTTATACCTAACGACTTTATAAAAAAACTAGCTACCACCTGTATAGGAAGTAGTGAACTTTTAATTATAAACCAGAAAAAAAACCAAAAGTTCTACTACAACGTTGCTAACAAGATGAATCAGTTTTCTACGCTTTTCTCGAGTATCTCAAAGCGGATAGAAGACAACAAAGAATCAATAAAAAAGAAAAGTATGAAATAAGCGAAGAGTTACTTATAAGTGCACAGTTGATTGAAAGATTTGCACTCGATATCAAATCGCTTAAAGATTTCGATAATAATATCAATGAGTTGAAAATCCAACAATTACTATTTAAATATGGAGTAGAAGTAATGTACCTAAATATAACCAAAGACACGCTAAAACAAGTTAAGGTGGAGATAGGGATTGAAGGTAACAAAGATCGAATTGATAACATTATCCTACCGATCCTTGAAAAAGAAATAGGATTAAGGATGTCCGTTACTAGTCGGTTTTATAATGAAATAGCTAATTCCCACAAGATTGTTATCAAGAGTCAAAGGGCTGCTTCCCTAAAATACGGTGTTTCACAAATCGCTAGGGATTACGAGGCGTGTGGTGATTCATATAAGATATTTGATAATGGCAAGAAGTGTGTAGTTTCCCTTAGTGATGGCATGGGTTATGGAGAAGGGGCCAAAAAAGAATCACAACTTGCGCTTGACCTTATGTATGGTTTTATTGATATAGGGATCGAAGTTGAAAAAGTAGTGACTTGTGTCAATTCCATTTTAAAAAATAACGAACCCAAGGAATGTTTTGCCACTTTAGATGTCTTGGTCTATGATCACTTTAATGGGAAAGCAAGTGTTGTTAAAAGTGGAGCCTCACCTTCTTACCTAATTAAAGGAGAGAGCATTGAAAAAATAAACGGTAGTTCCTTACCGGTTGGTATAATAGATGAAGCAAACTATAATAAGGTAGATTTTGAGTTTGATAAGGGTGACTATTTTGTTATGGTAAGTGATGGAATCGGAGACAATATCGAACAGATTTACCATTAATAAAAAAAGGAGATCCGCAGAACATGGCTAACCAGATAATCGGAAAATCAAAGGAATTAACCTTAGATGATAAGAGTGTTTTGATAGCTAAACTGGTGTAATTAGTAACAATCTATGGTAAGATAAAACCGGTGGTGACATAGGTGGTTGTAAATTATTTAGTAGGAGTTTCCGGTGGTCCAGATTCACTAGCTTTGCTTGATATCTTAAGAAAAGAGAATAAACAAGTGATTGTTTGTCATGTAAATTACAAGTCTAGGGAGTCTAGTGATCGTGATGAGAAAATAGTTAAAGACTATTGTGAAAAATATAATATTACAATTCATACCTTACTCGCAGGAGATTACCAAAAAGAAGACGGCAACTTTGAAAACTGGGCAAGAATAAAAAGATATGAATTCTTTAAAGAAATATATGATCTATATAAGTGTAAAACATTATATTTAGGACACCATCTTGATGATGTTATTGAGACTTACTATTTACAGAAGCAAAGAAATATAATTTGTGATTACTATGGAATAAAAGAGAATAATACCTTGTATGATATGAACGTAACAAGGCCTCTTTTGGATAGAACTAAAGAGGAATTAGTAAGATATTGTGTTAGTAACAATATAGTTTTTGGTGAAGATGAAACGAATAAAGATTTAAAGTATGAAAGAAACAAGATCAGAGAGTCTGTTTTAAGTAAATTGAGCAGGGAAGAAAAGAACTCTATTATTGATGAAATTAATAATAAAAACAAAAATAAATTAATAGAGAAAAAAAGAATAGACAAACTAATGGAGGAATGTATTAAGGGGAATACTTTAAATTTGATAGAGTTCTCTAAGTACAGCAAAAAGGATAAAATTAGCATTTTATACCACTTTGTTATAAACACATACAAAAGAAAGTTATCAATAAGTGAGTCTAGGTTAAATGATGTTTTAAAAAAGATTGATAGTAAAAAACCAAATATTATCCTTTGGGAGGAAGATGGTTTATATCTTTGTAAAGAATATGATGAACTTAATTTTAGGGTGAAAAAAGAGCCGTATTCCTATACAATTTGCTATCCTGTGGAAGAAAAGAAATATAAACAGTTTAGTGTTTCATTAAGTGGAGAGAGAAAGGATTTAATAAGTGTTAATAAAGCTGATTTTCCAATAACAATCAGAAACGCTAGAACAAGTGATAAGAAGGTAAATAAACTATTTAAAGACAAAAAGATACCATTGTTTGAGAGAAGAAGTTGGCCTGTAATTGTCGATAAAAACGGGGTTGTAATACTTGTTTTGAAATTGGATATACTCTATAATGAAAAGGTGACTTTTAAGGATGAAAAAATCCAATTATATATAAGAGAAAGCGAGGATACAAATGAGTTTAAATAAAAAGAAAACCTCCCTGACTGGACTAGGAATATGGTTATTTGCCTTTGCAGTAGTGATTGTAATGTTATTTATTCTTCAGGGTGCTAGGGGACCCCAAGAGTTAAAGAGAAATGAACTTGAATCAGTACTTCAAACCAAAACCGAGTTTAGCAGTTTGAAAGTAACTGAAAAAGCTACTGTTATAGTAGTTGAAGGTGAGTATATTGAAGACGGGACAACAACAAGGTTTACAGCTAGAATACCTAGTGTTTTTATAGAGGATATATCTAATTATATATCTAGCAATGAGGCAGCTGAAAAAGTAGTTGAGTATATAGATGCATATGAGAGAAATATATTTGCTGAGTTAGCACTTAGCGTTTTACCTCTACTGATTATTGGGGTAGTGTTTTTCCTTATCATGAGTAAGATGATCGGTAGTGGCGGAGGTGCTTCTAGAGCACTAGAGGTTGGTAAGTCAAAAGCCACCAAACAGGAACCAAGCAAAGTTAGGTTTGATGATGTTGCTGGTTGTAAGGAAGAAAAAGAAGAAATGATCGAACTGGTAGAATACCTTAAAAACCCACAGAAGTTTGCTAAGATGGGTGCAAGAGTACCAAAAGGTGTATTACTAACAGGTGCACCAGGAACTGGTAAAACTTTACTTGCCAAAGCTTTATCTGGTGAAGCCGGGGTGCCATTTTTCTCTATTTCTGGTAGTGACTTTGTTGAAATGTTTGTAGGTGTTGGTGCGAGTAGAGTTAGAGATATGTTTAAACAGGCTAAAATAAATGCACCTTGTATTATATTTATTGATGAGATCGACGCAGTTGGACGTCAACGTGGTACAGGATTAGGTGGCGGCCATGATGAGAGGGAACAAACCCTTAACCAACTACTAGTTGAGATGGACGGATTTAATGAAAATAGCGGGATTATTATTATTGCTGCTACTAATAGAAGTGACGTATTAGACCCAGCTTTATTAAGACCTGGTAGATTTGATAGACAAATAATGGTTCATTTACCTGATAGAAAAGGTAGAGAGGAAATATTAAGGGTTCATGCTAGAAATAAATTCTTTGAAGAAGATGTAAACTTCGGGCATATAGCCAGGAGGACACCAGGGTTTAGTGGAGCAGAACTTGAAAACACATTGAATGAGGCTGCAATTCTTGCAGTGAGAAAAAATAGAGATAAGATAAATATGGGTGACATCGATGAAGCTATTGATAGAGTTATCGCCGGACCTGCTAAAAAATCAAGGCTGATAACAGCAAAAGAAAAGAAACTAATTGCCTATCATGAGTCTGGACATGCCCTTATTGGATTGAAACTAGAAGGTGCAAACATAGTTCAAAAGGTAACTATTATACCAAGAGGTGATGCAGGCGGTTATGTACTTATGACACCTGAAGACGATACAACCCTACAAACTAAAAGTGAACTACTTGCTAGGATAACTAGTTTCCTTGCAGGAAGAGTTAGTGAAGAAATATTCTTCCAAGACGTGACTACTGGGGCCCACTCTGATATTGAAAGAGCAACGAAAATAGCCCGTGCTATGGTCACACAACTTGGAATGTCCAATTTAGGTAGCATCCAATATGAACAACCACAAGGAAGTGTTTTCCTAGGAAGGGATTACGCTTCAGCCCAAAAGAACTTCTCTGGTCAAATTGCTTATGAAATCGATCAAGAGGTAAGAAAAATTATAGATGAGTGTTACAACAAAGCTAAAACTATTATTGAAGAAAATAAAGAATTACTAATAAAATTAGCAGAGGTATTACTTGAAAAAGAAACACTTACTAGAGAAGAAATCTACGAAATAGCAGGGATGGAAATAAAAGATAAGGATTAGTAAAAAAACATAGCATTGCTATGTTTTTTTGTTACCCATATAACATCAGTAAAATATCTTACTCTAAAATATATTTGATAGATCCTTTTGAATCCTTGCTCTTAATTTTACATAGAGCACCACTTACTATATAGAAAGAAGGAGGGACGTGCCCAAAGTCAGCATCGATAACTACTGGGACATTCAAATCCTTTAAATGTCTATAGAACGCCTCCTTATAATCAATATCAAAGACGCTCTCTTTATTAAGGGGTCTTCCAATAATAAAACCAGAAGCATTTTTAAACCAACCTGCATTTTTCAATTGCCACAAGGCACGGATGATACCAGGGACACCCAAATCACAACTCTCTAAATACCAGATGATTCCATCATCTTGGTATTTTTCTATAAACTCTTTAGTTTTATCAAATTTGGTCCCACAGAGGCTGATTAATATATCTAGACAACCACCGATTAGGCGACCGCTCAATTGTATTTCCTCTTCACCTGATAGATTTATCCAGTTGGTTTGACAGGTTAGGTTATAACTAGACAAGTATTTTCCTCGTTGCTTTCTAAGATTATCAACTTCATACTTATCAAAACTATTTACTGTTAATTTCTCACCTAACATAAACTTAAGGTTTCCCTTCAGTGACTCATGCCAATCACTCATTCCAAATTCAGGGAAATTAGGACCATATACCGTAGCTATATCTAGGTGTGTTGTTAATGTATAGGTTAAGTTGGTATTATCTGAATAACCCTGGAAAAATTTAGGGGGCACATCCCTTAGTTTATCGAAGTCCAAGTAAGGCAAAATTTCAACCATAATTTCACCACCACCAACTGAAAAAATATAATCAACATCTGGGTTTAGGTATAAACTCATAAACTCCATGGCACGCGTTTTAGCGTCACTACTCTCCATCTTTTTATTATTTCTGGTGTGTGGGGTTTCAACCACCTTGAAACCAAGGTTCTCAAAATGCTTAATAGCGCTACTTAGTCTGGTAGCATAAGGTTCTATATTACATCCAAGGGATGGGGCACAAAGACCAATAGTGGCCCCTTTTTTTATAAACTGGGGGTATCTCATATTATCGACTCCTTAACAATAATTATATCTCTACATAAAATAATTACACTATTTTATTAACTGTTTTTCTAAAAAGACTTTACGGTGAATATACAAAAAAAGAAATAATTGTTATACTTAATTCGACAGGAGTGTTTTATTATGTCTAAAAAAAGGGGTTTAATGTATCTGTTTGCCTTTTTAACACTTGTTATCACTGGATGTAAAGAGGTTGTTCCATCTAGTGATTGTGAACTTATTAGTGTTAACGGTTTTGAAGGCGCGATTATAAATAGGCATAACATTGTAGAAATCATCGTAGACAACAATAAAACAACCCTAGATTTTAACAATTTATTTATAGTTAGTGAAAAGGCAACCTATAAGGTTTTTGATAAGGATCAATCTAGAGAGATAGAAGAGGCTCATCTAGACCTTGCTAACAATGAATTCAAATTAAAAGTAACTGCAGAAGATGAAGTGAGCTTTAAACTATATACAATTAATGTTTATCGTACTAAAGAGTTTGAAGTAAATTATGAAAATGAAGAAGGGGTATATGAAATCGTGGATTTAAATCATGGACCGGCACCGGTAACAATTACCGAGAACAAAGATTATAACTTCACTCTAGCAAAACTAGATGATTCCTATAATTTTAGTGTTAGTGTTAATGAAGTACCATTAGAACCGAATACAAATGGGGTTTACCAGATTAAAAATGTTATCGTAGATTTAAATATCAAGGTATCTAAAGTTAAAAAAACATATAAAATAACCTTGCCGACAAGGGAAGGATTCATGATTATAGATAATAACGGGGGAAACATTAATAGTTATGAACTTACTTTTGAGTATGGTTCTAGATTTGATTTTAGGATTGAACTTTTGAATATAGATAACTATGAGAAAGCAGATAAAGATAAACCATATTTCAAGGTTCTTATAAATGAGATTGAACTTGATTCGTATAATGACTATGACTTCTATGTTTTAGAAGATATTAGAGAAAACTACAATTTAAAAATAGATACAAGCAACATTGTATTAAAAAGTTATGAAGTAAATTATGAAAATGAAGAAGGTATATATGAACTAGTAGATTTACTAGGTGATCCTGCTCCAAAGACAATTAATATAAATGAAGACTACAGCTTTAAGATTAACCAGTTAGATGAAAAATATGACATAGAAGTTAAGGTTGATGGAGTTATCTATTTACCAGAGGATGGTGTATACACTGTAAAAGGTGTCAAATCAGATCTAAATATCGAGGTAAATGCATCGATAAAAACATTTACTCTTGGTTTTCCTGAGGTTGAGGAGAGAATAGCATACGACATTATTGTAGATGGAACACATATGTCTGACCCTGAGATAGAAGTGGAATATGGCTCTAACTTAAGCATCACCCTTCAATTAAAAGAAGGTTATGAAAAGGTTGATGAAGAGGAACCGCTATTTAAGGTGTTTATAGGAGATGTTCGATTAGGAATATATAATTGTGAAGAAAATGCTTGTAGCATTAACCTGGAATTTATTATAAGGGATTATGATTTTACAATAGATACTGACAACATTAGGGAGAAGGAACTAGGATAACTACCGACATTTAGGGTAATAAAAAAGTTCCCATTAGAGAACTTATTCTTCAGTTGTTTCAATAGCGTCGGTTGGACAAGATTCTGCTGATTCAACCACACTATCCCAATACTCCTCTGGAATCTCTGTATCATCTCCTAGATGGTTATAAGCAAGTCCATCATCATCGAAAGAGAATACATCACTAGCTAATGCAGTACATAACCCGCAGGCAATACAGGCATCCTTTTTAATTCTAGTTTTCTTCATTTTTATTCCTCCTAGTCAGGAAAATTATAATTTATATTAGGGATAAAAGCAATAAAACATATTCTAAAATAAATTTAATGTGTTATAATCAAAAGGGAAGGTGAAAGTATGGCGACTACAAGAATGGAAAAATTCCAGGAAATTCACAAAAGGTTAAAAGAAGAAGAAAAGAATCAAAGTTCTAAGTCTATAGATTACAAAAAAAGACTACAAGCACTTGATCCTACTTTTAACGATAAAAAAGAAGAGCCGCTAGTTACTGAAAAAGAAAAAGAAGTAATAGTAGAAAAACAACCTAAGCAAGTTGAAGATAAAGTGGTAAATAAAATCGATGAAGGAGAAAAAAAAGATGAAACTGATAATAATCAGTTAGCAGAAGTGGTTGAAAAACCAGTATTGAAGTATCAGTATTCAAAAGAAATATTCGAAGGAAACGAAGAAATTTCAAAAAATCCAGCAAGCTTTACGGATAAAATATCAGTTGAGGAATTACTTAGAGTTAGAATTGAAGAACAAGAAAGGTTAAGGGCTAACAAAAAGATGACGAGTAGAACTCCAAACACTGCAGAATATACTCCGCAAATGATGCACGAGAGAATTACGCCACATGAAGGGGTTGACATTAGGAAAGAAGTAAAATTAAAGAAAACAAGTGAAAGAAACTTAGTTGAAAAGATAATACTATTGATATTAATGATGATAATAATATTAGGGACTCTAAGTTTGTTTTACTTGATATTAATGTAAACTCTCTTAAGAGAGTTTTTTATTGAAAGGAGTAAACATGAGTAAAATAAATATAGCGATTGATGGACCAGCAGGGGCAGGGAAATCTACCATCGCGAAATTACTAGCAAAGGAATTAAGTTATACCTATATTGACACGGGGGCGATGTATCGGGCGCTGACTTATTTACTTATAAAAAAAGATTTACCACTTACGGATGAAAATCTTGTTTTGGAAACATTAAGAAATGATTATGATTTTAGTTTCGAAGGTGAAAAAATAATCCTAAATGGTGAAGATATAACTAATCTAATCCGTAGCAATGAGATTAATGCTAATGTTTCTACAATAGTAGCCTACAAAAAAATGAGGGAGCTAATGGTTGAAAAACAAAGAGAACTAAGCAATAAAAAAGGCGTTGTTATGGATGGAAGGGATATTGGCAGCGTTGTTTTAAAGGATGCTGAATTGAAAATATTTTTAGTGGCTTCTTTAGAGGAAAGAGCTAGGAGAAGGTTCCTAGAAAACAAGGAAAAAGGTATAGAAACTACATATGAGGAAGTTGAAGAAAATCTTAAAAAGAGAGATTACATCGATACTTACGTTAGTAAGGCTTTAGTAAAGACTAAAGATGCAATTGAAGTAGATACAACTAATATGAGTATAAAAGAAGTGGTGGCTAGGATAAAAGACTTAGCAACAACGAGGAATAGATAATGAGTGGACTTGTTGCTCTAATAGGTAGACCCAATGTTGGTAAGTCTACAGTCTTTAATCGTATAGTGGGAGAAAGGGTTTCAATCATTGAGGATACTCCTGGGGTAACTAGGGATAGAATATATTCTAGCGCTAGTTGGTTAGGGGTTGATTTTGGTTTAATCGATACCGGTGGTATCGAAATAGATAACGCACCTTTTCAAGAACAGATAAGAATGCAGGCAGAGATCGCAATTGATGAGGCTGATATTATTGTTTATATAGGAGATGGTAAAACTGGGGTAACCAGTGATGACACTTTTATTTGCTCTTTGCTAAGAAAATCCCAAAAGCCAGTGATCCTAGCAGTTAATAAAGTGGATGATGGTCAACTAATTGATCGTATTTATGATTTCTACTCCCTGGGTCTAGGTGACCCTATTGCTATAAGTGGAATCCACGGAATAGGTTTTGGTGACCTTTTAGATAAAATAATAGAAAACCTACCAAGGACGACCGAGGTGGAAGAAGAATCAATTAAATTCTCTTTAATAGGAAGACCTAATGTAGGCAAGTCTAGTTTAGCCAATGCAATATTACAAACAGATAGAGTTATCGTCTCTGATATATCTGGCACGACTAGAGATGCAATTGATACCACTTTTGTAAGAAATGAAACAAGGTATACCGTAATAGACACGGCAGGACTTAAAAAAAGGGGCAAGATTTATGAATCAATTGATAAATATGCCGCCATTAGGGCCTTAGGTGCCATTGATAGAAGTGATGTTGCAGTTATCGTTCTTGATGGAGAAGAGGGAATAGTTGAACAGGATAAGAATGTAGCAGGTTATGCCTTCGAAGCTCATAAAGCGATAGTAATTGCGGTAAACAAATGGGACATTGTTAAGAAGGATACTAACACAATGAATGAGTTTATTAAAAAGATCAGGGATGAGTTCAAATTCTTGTCCTTTGCCCCGATAGTATTTGTTTCAGCTTTAAAGAACCAAAGAATAGACACTCTATTTTCTAAAATAGACTTAGCATACAATAACAGTACACAAAGAATTAAAACTAGTGTAATTAATGAAGTTATCATGGACGCTGTACTATTAAATCAACCTGCCGAACATAACGGAGGACAACTTAAAATTAACTATGTGAGTCAAGTAGATATTAAACCACCTCACTTTGTTTTCTTTGTAAACAATCCTAAATTTCTTCATTTCTCCTATGAAAGATACTTAAAAAATAAGATTAGAGAATCGTTTGATTTTGAAGGAACACCAATTAAATTTAAAATTCAACAAAAAAACTAACACTATAAACAACCCTCGTGCATAAGTTTATAATAGGAGGTTTGTTTATGAACGATAAATTTTTCGATAAGGTGGAGAAAAAAACAAACGTTAGTAAGGATGATATCTTAGAACTGGCAAAGTCTTTGCAAAATAAGAACTTAAAGGATAAAGAAGAACTTAAGAAAATAATCAAGAACGTTGCCTCTCTAGCTGGGAAAGAAGTCAGCAAAGAGAAAGAAGATAAAATAATCGACGCTATTGTAAAAGATAAGATTCCAAAGAATATCGATAAAACCATTTAAAAAGACGCACCTGCGTCTTTTTGTCTATTTATAAGTACTATCGACTGTTTTATCGAAGAATTTATATAGTTGTTCTCCAACAAGAAACAAAATCGCTATAGCGGCTATTCCGATTAATAAATGTTTTAGGTGTTCTATTTTTTGTTTTCTAACATCTGGTTCATCCGCATGTTTTACAATTTCGACACCTAGATAGGAACCTCTAAGTAATAAGATCCCTCCTAACAAAGACCAGATTATGGCTTTGAAAGTTGAACCAAAAACAAAGGAAAGTAGATCCTTGTTTTCTGATTTAGGACCGATCAAACAGTCGACCCGGTTACCAAGATAATCGTAACAATCTTTAGCATAGTCGACTCTATCGATACCTATCTTATCGGCGTTACGATCGTAACAATTACCGTTCTCACAAGCGTTTGTATTACAGGATATCATCTCACCATTTTGATTATAACAACTAAGATAATTAGTGTTTGGGTCTTTTTCAATCATGTAAGATCTATGAGTGTTGTTGTTACCCGAGTCTTCATAACAAGTGAAATTATCATTGGCACAAATCCCTTTTTTATAAGTGCTTTTTTTATCAATTTCAACATCCGATTTTAAATATGTTTTAGTATCAGAACAATCTGTTAAAACATATACAGTGGAACCATGATAATCCGTAGTAACTATTTGGTAACAAATAATATCGACATCAGAGTAGGAAGTCCATGTGTATTTAAATAAATCACACTCTTCTTTGCTAAGGGACGGCTTATAAACATTTACTTTATTGTTGCCGTTTTCCACTTGTTGTACACAGTAACCAGTCTGTT
>DUOF01000147.1 GCA_012839015.1 bacterium | reverse complement strand
TTTAATTCTTTATTTATTTCACCGGTTTCTTCATTTATTTTATTAAACCTAGCTAATAAAGTTTTCACGGATGTTCCTAAGCTAGATGCTGATTCTTGCGTGACTTCTTCTAGTGTGCTGATAATTCCAACTAATTGTTCAATGGTCATACCAGTAACCTGAGCACTTGAAGCTGTTTTGGTTAAAGCATTTCCAATTTCACTTACAGAACTAGCAGATATTTGTGATGCTTTTAAAATAACGTCACCTGCATGTTCGGCTTCAGTCTTTAAAGCATTTACGGATGATGTAATAACCTTAAGGGTTTCTTGTGGGTTCATATCCACATCTGAAACAGCATTTAATCTCATAATCGTAAGAAGTCTCTGTTGTGATTCTTCTAATGAAAGTCCTTGTCTTATCAATTCTGTATTTACACTAGAAATCTCTTTAATTGTTTTACCCAATTGTTTACCTAATTTTGCGTATTCTTGTGCAAGTTGATATGTTTCTTCTCTTGTTTTTTGAGTTATAATAGAAACTTGTGTTAATTCTTTATCAAGCTCTTTGATAAACGTTATGCCCTCACGAACCTTACGAAGTGAACCATAAACTGCTGTCATACCAAGCATCCAAGTAATTGATCTGCGAATTGCAATATCTAATTCTTTTAAAAATGTTTGATTTTCTCTTGTGGATTGTCTAACTGTCTTACCTAAAATCTCATATTGACCACTAGTCTTACTTAATACTCCATTATATGTAATTATACTATCTTTTCCATCATTTAAGGTTTGTGTGAATTTCTTTGTTCCATCTCCTGCATCTTTAACTGACCAGCTAATAATTTCCATACCTTTATGAATTGGTGTTTTTGATGGATCAAAACCAGACATTTTACTTATTTCGTTATTTAATTCTTGAAATTGATTTTTTGCTTTTTCTATATCGGGCGTTTCTATTTTTATTGGTTTGACAGTTTTACCAGCTACAGCATTTAATTTGTCATTAATATTTTTTATATTGTCAAATACTTCTTTATCGATATCTACTTTTATTTTAATAGCATCAGCTTGTTTTGAAATTTCCTTAATTTGTTCATTAATATCTATAATTGATTTACCTACATCAATATTTGCTTGTAGTAACATTTTTATAATATCTGCCATCGATTGATTTCACCTACCTTATTTAGAAACTGCTTACATCCCAAAAATGGGCATAAAAAAAGAACCTTATTTAATAAGATTCTCATCGAACGTATTTCTAAGTTTATCAAGTAAATCTACAACTTTTTGTTTATCATTATCAACAATTTGTTTATTACTAAATGTTTTTTTGCTAAAAATATATGTCGTGTATTTATCATGTACTTGATAAATATCATTTACTAAAATATTTTCGTCTATATTATCATATAATCTACCTTTATAAGTTTTAAAATATTCTTCTATGACTTCTTCATCTTTAACTGAGAAATTATTGTCTTTATCAAAAGCGTCTTTAATTATTTTAACCACCTTCGCACTATCTCGCCATAAATCTTTATCAATACCTTCT
>DUOF01000074.1 GCA_012839015.1 bacterium | reverse complement strand
GGGATAAATTATGGAGTAGTATAAAAGAAAGTATCAGACCAAAAAAGGTCGACTTTCTAGAAACAATTATTAGTAAATAATTTAAGATTCCTTCCTTTTTAATAATTTTACAATCCTTAAAATTATCTAGAATTAGTTTTCTTTTAAATAGAGAGGCCTTAAAACTATATTTATAGTCTCCGATCTTCTCAAAATCGCGTATTTGTAGTTTAATTCTTCTTATTTTGTTTAATAGTGGTACCTCACTATAAAATGATACCGTCCAGGTATCTAGCCCTAAATTAAGCATTTTTCTCACCTTTAGTATAAATCATCTTAATAGCAGTGATATTACCTCTTACTCCGACTTCTGCATCTTCAAGATATGGTAAGGATAAGCCTGTGCCTTCTACTTGCAGGCGAAAGTTAGCAAAGAGAAATTCCATTAGGGTATCACTAATGGACTGTATTTTTTTAAAGTTACCGATAACTAAAGTTTTCTGGTCGTAGTAAAACACATTATCACCCTTATAAAACTATGAAATTTTTAAACAAATAAGACTAAACTATTAATTTAATAATTGTATTTAATCATAGATTAGAAGTTATTTTATAAAGTTTAAAAACGGAATTTACTTTGGCAAGTTACTTTTTATTAAAATTTACACTAAAAAACAAATTATATTTGCTCTTACGACCCCAATATAAGATATAATTTAAACGTATAGGTGATATAAATGGAAAGAAAGTTTAAGAAAAATGATCATGGTTTTACTTGTATGAGTTGTGGTCATCAAGTAGAAAAGTTAAATTACACCTCTAGAGATCACTGTCCTAAATGTTTGTTTTCTCTTCATGTAGATATTAATCCAGGCGATAGAAATAATACGTGTAAAGGTTTAATGAAACCTATTGACATTGAAAAAAATCAAAAAAAAGGTTTTGTAATTGTTTACAAATGTAATAAGTGTGGTGAATTACATAAAAATAAAGCTGCCGTTGATGATAATTTAGATGCAATTATTTCAGTTATGAATAGAAGTTATGATGTTTATTTAGAAAAACTAATCAAAAAAAATAATTAAAGCGAGGATTTAAAAATGAAAAAATGCAATTGTGGTAGTTATTATGAATTACCAACTCTGTGTCACATTGAGACTACTTATTTATGTAATCAAAATTGCATATTTTGTTACAATCCTAGAAGAGCCGAAAAGGTTAATTATGAAAAACTGGACGCAATAGTAGATTCGGTGGCAAGAGCAAAAGTACCACATGTTTATATTAGCGGCGGCGAACCTAGCATGTTAAAACTAGATAAGTTAAATGGATATATTGAAAAGTTATCTTTAAATTCATCAGTAACAGTTTTAACTAATGGTTTTATTACTATGAAAGGTTTAAACAAAAAAATAGCTTGTCTAGGGGTACCAATTCACGGTTCTAATGCAACAGAACACGAAAGTATGACTGGATTAAAAGGTAGTTTTGAAAAAATGAAAGAATCAGTTAGATATTATGTTTCCAGAAAGCAAACTAGTCAAAGAACTCAAAGATGAAGAAGATTTCGAGAACATTATGAAGGCATACAGATTCAAGGGCTATAACAAAGAAGCAAGAGGGATTAAAATGACACTAGAAAACCAACATAACATAACGATGAATCTAAAAAAGATTCGTAGGCTCATGAAGAAATTTAACCTAGTGTGCCCTATTCGAAAAGCGAATCCATACCGACGAATGGCAAAAGCATTAAAAACAAGTCATGTCGCTCCTAACAAACTAGAGAGAAAATTTAAGGATGGAAATCCAAACCAAATATTTCTTACGGATATCACCTATCTTACCTACGATATGAACAAAAGAGCATACTTGTCAGGTATTAAAGATGGTG
>DUOF01000073.1 GCA_012839015.1 bacterium | reverse complement strand
TTTATTTACTTAGGACAGTTAACTGTCCCTCAGTTATAGTAGAAGCTGGCTTCTTGACTAATTTTAGGGAAGCCAAACTAATGATGGATCCAGATTTTCAAAAAGAAATCGGAGAGGCTTGTTGCCACGCTGTATGTGACTTTTTAAAAGTTCCCTATAAAAAAACAACCATTTTCGTTACCCTTTATTAAAAAGAGGTAACAAGGGAAGGGAGGTTAGATATTTGCAACACAAATTATTATCAAAACTTTATTTTAGTGGTTTGGTTGATGAAGTCTTTGGATTATCCACCGAGAATGCAGTTAAAGCCTTTCAAAAGGAACATGGGCTTAAAGCAGATGGTGTAGTTGGTTGGAGGACCTGGAATCTCTTAAAAAGAGTCGGCGGGGGAAGAAATTAAACAAAGAATATGTAAGCAATGTAAATAAGATAGATAGATATTAAAGCAATACCTTGCCAGCTACTGAACTTCTTTCTAATTAGAGTAGGCAGAGCCGCTACTAGTAATAGTAAAATTGCTACCCCGGAGTCGATAATGCCATTCATTGGCTCTATCGGTAATGACCCGCCATAGATAAAAGCAGATACTGGTATAACTAATGCAATGTTAGCTATGTTAGCACCGATTATATTACCTAGAGATAGAGCGGTCCCTTTTTTCCTTATAGCCGTAATGGCGGTAGCCAATTCAGGGAGTGATGTTCCTAGTGCTACAGTAGTAATAGCGATCACTCTTTGAGGTACATTTAGGAAATTTGCTAATTCGGTGGCATTGTCAATTAGTAGTCGTGCCCCAAAGAAAATACCAGCAGTTCCTAAAACAAACTTAACTATATTTATATAAAACTTTCTCTTATCAAATTCAATTATTTCCTCATGATTCTCCTTGCGATTTTTACTACCACTTCGGACATTTTCAAGTGTAAACATAACTGCGATAGCTAATAAGACAAGAACCTGCCATAACTTAAATGATCCACCTAGAGCAAAGGCACCAAATAGCAATATTGAGACACCGCAAAAGACAACTTTCTCAAGAAAACCTTTTCTTTTCATGGCTATAGGGATAAAAGCAATACTTAACCCCATAATTAATCCTGTGTTGACAATGACGCTACCGATAGCATTGCCAGTAGACATATCGACATTACCTTGAAATGCGGCAATAGCAGATACAACGATCTCTGGTAATGTTGTGGCAAGACTAACCACGGTGGCTCCAATTATAAATTTTGGTATACGACTGACACCAGCAAACCAAACAGCGGCTTCTACAAAAATATCGCCAGCTTTAATTATTAAAATAATTCCAACAATTAACAATAATATTATTAGTACTAAATCCATTTATACCCCTCATTCTACAAACTATTTTCTTCAATTATAGTGTAATTATACTATAAAAAAGGGCATAATACCTACATACTATACCCTTTTAGAAGTCTTTTTGATAGAATGTAACAGGCGAGGGGAATCATATGAATTATTTATTACTAAGTCTTGGTAGTGCGGTATGTTTAGCGATTTATGATATAGCTAAGAAGGTTAGCTTAAGGAAGTCTAGTACTGAAGAAATTTTATTCTTCTATACCCTTATAGCGTTCATCTCATCTTTTATTTTTATTAAAGATGCTCTTAATACTTCCTTAATTGGAATAGGTATTGTTTTTATTAAGAGTTTAATTATTAGTGTTAACTGGGCAATCACAATGAAAGCCATGAAAAAGTTAGATGTGGGAATAGTTGTTCCTTTTGGAATGATGACTACCGTTTTCGTTACTGTTTCAGCATATCTATTTTTTGGAGAGCCAGTAAATTTAGAGAGCATTTTAGGTATAGTTTTAGTTTTATTTGGACTAATAGTACTTGCTAACCTTGAGAAAAAAGACAAGAAAGAGAAGAATGATTATAAATATATATTACTTTTAGTATTTGGTGCTTTTTTGGGCGCGATTTCCGGTACACTAGATAAATTTGTACTCAGTAACGG
>DUOF01000072.1 GCA_012839015.1 bacterium | reverse complement strand
TCTAATATTTGCAATGGATCGACTACGTTACCTACTGACTTAGACATTTTAGCACCCTTACCATCAACAACAAATCCGTGTGATACTAATTGTTTGTAAGGGGACTTACCATGTTTTAAAACTCCTAGAATTAAGGAGGAGTTAAACCACCCACGGTATTGGTCACTACCCTCTAAATATAAATCTGCTGGATAACCAAGTCCGCGGTTAATTAGTACTCCAGTATGGGAAGTACCAGAATCAAACCAGACATCCATGGTATCCTTTTCTTTTCTAAAGTTATTATTAGGACTCTTCTTATTAGTGTATCCTTCAGGCAGTAATTCTTCTTCACTTAACTCATACCAAGCATTAGAGCCTTTTTCCCTAACTATCTTTTCAATATGATCAAAGACTTCTTTTTCAATAATCGGAGTATCATCCTCATTATAGATAATAGGTATTGGGACTCCCCAGTACCTTTGTCTAGAAATACACCAGTCTTTTCTATCTTTAATCATGTTGGTGATCCTTATTTCTCCCCAAGGATTTTTAAAATCAATCTCTTTAATACTATTTAGTAAGTCATCTTTAATTTTATCAATCGAAGCAAACCATTGATCAGTCGCCCTAAAGATAACTGGTTTATCACTTCTCCAGTCATGAGGATAAGAGTGAGTAAACTTGTTTGCAGCTAATAAAGCCTCGGCATTCTCTAACTTTTCAAGCACCTTTTCATTAGCCTTCTCATAGAATAAACCTTCAAGGTCCTCACCTGCCTCTTTAGTCATCTTGCCTTTTTCATCAACTGGACATAAAACATCTAAGTTATACTTCTTGCCGACGATAAAGTCTTCCACACCATGTCCTGGTGCTGTATGGACACATCCAGTACCAGCTTCATCACTAACGTGATCCCCGACGATAACTAGTGAGTCACGATCATAGAAAGGATGTGAGCAAGTAATAAATTCTAACTCACTTCCTTTGAATGTCTTGATAAGATTACTCTTATCTAAACCTAATTCTTCTTTTAAGGTTTCATTTAAAGAAGTTAAATATATAAGTTTACCTTTGTTTGTATCATATAATCCGTATTCCATTCGTGGATTTAGTGAAATCGCTAAGTTTGCAGGAATAGTCCAAGGGGTAGTAGTCCAAATAACAAAATTAGCATCATTATCTAAAACACCTTTACCATCATTGACTCTAAATTTAACATAGATAGAAGTATCTTCTTTATCTTTGTATTCAATTTCAGATTCTGCTAGTGCACTCTCACTTGAAGGAGACCAATAAACTGGCTTTAGGCCTTTAAAGATAAGACCTTTAAGGGCCAGGTCAGAAAATATATTGATTTGACTAGCTTCATATTCTTTATCTAAAGTGTAGTATGGGTTTTCATAATCACCGATAGTACCTAAAGCTTGGAATTGTTTAGATTGAGCATTTATCTGTTTGAAAGCATACTTTTGGCACACTTTTCTAAACTCACTAATGCTAACACTATTTCTATCAATGCCAGTCTTGATAACTGCGTTTTCAATTGGTAAACCATGAGTATCCCATCCCGGGATAAAGGGCGTATGAAAACCATTCATTGATTTATATCTAACAACGAAATCTTTTAAAATCTTGTTTAGAGCATGTCCGATATGAATGTTCCCATTAGCATATGGTGGCCCATCATGAAGTACAAAGGGTTTCTTGCCTTTGTTTTTCTCTATTAGAGAATCATATATCTTTAGTTGCTGCCAACTCTTTCTAATATTTGGTTCCTTAACACTTAAGT
>DUOF01000071.1 GCA_012839015.1 bacterium | reverse complement strand
TTTAATATTCCCATAATAGTAGCAACAATTCCCCAAACAGCACCAACTCCGTGGGAAATTGAATTAATTAATTCTTCCCCTAGAGAATATTTTTTTAGTTCTATTCTAGCCATAGTTATTTCCTCATTTCTAATTTAATTCTTTAAAATTGATAATCGATCTTTGATGATAATCGAAAATCTTTTTAGCAGCATTTTCAATTGATTTAATCGAAAATTCATTTAATTGGCACTGCCTTTCATAAATCTCGATAAACTTATTAAAGTCTTCCTCGAAAATAACAAACTCTTTATTGTTATCACTTTCTATCTTACAAGCTACTACCGGTTTAGATAGATAAATGATATTAACAAAATCATCCAGTGAGTTATTTAATAGCTTTGCTAATACTTTGATTCTAACAGCGTTATTCTTCAATGGATTATTGATATGTTTTAGTTTATTACCTTGATAGAGAAGCCACTTCTCATCAATTGCCTTAGCACTAAGATAACCATAATAGCATTTAGCACCAATAACATATATATATTTATTTCCAATCATAATATGATCTATTTTAACTGCCTTGTCTTCTCCAACCTGCAGAACGACATCACTAAGAAGTGGGAAATCATGATCAATAGCAAACTTTTTCAATTTTTGGCTAACTCTTACCTTCTTGAAGACACCAATAAAAAACCCTTTAATATCATCGAGGTTTACAAATACTATCGAAGCTATTAAAAGTAGTATTAGGGTAGCCATTAAAATTGTTAGGTTTGTATAGTTAATCATCTAAATAAGCCACCTCTAAAGCAAGTTCCATCATCTTATTAAAACTTGATTGTCTCTCCTCACTAGTAGTCTCTTCTTTTGTTTCTAGGTTATCACTAACAGTTAGTATAGTTAGTGCTTTTTTATTAAACTTAGCAGCCTTTAAATAAAGGGCATACGTTTCCATCTCAACCCCTAAAACCCCAAGATTAGACCATTTCTTATAGGAGTAGTTAGGTTCATGGTAAAAGACATCACTTGTTAAAATATTGCCAACATGGTAATCAAGTTTCATAGACCTAGATACAGTATTTGCTATATCTAACAGTGAAAAAGTGGCCAGTGGTGCAAAAGTACCATTCAATTCAAACTCACTAGCGTAGTTTGAATCACTACAAGCACCCATAGCAATTATTACATCTCTAACTTTGACATCCTTACTAAATGAGCCGCAGGTACCAACCCTAATAACCGTATCGACATCGTAATGGTCATATAACTCATGGACGTAAATCCCCATTGAAGGAACGCCCATACCACTCCCCATAACACTTATCTTCTTACCGCGGTAATCCCCGGTATAACAAAACATGTTTCTAACTTGATTGACCTTAGTTACCTCGCTTAAATAATTATCTGCGATAAACTTAGCCCTTAAAGGATCTCCACACATTAAAACTACTTTAGCTATGTCACCCTTTTTTGCTTCATTATGAACTGTTGCCATTATATATTCTCCTCCTCATATAAATCTATTACTTTAGTCTTAGCGATAATATCGCTTAGACTACGATAATCTTCTCTATTTGTCATTATAATAAATGATACTACAATAGTAAGCCCTAGCGATAAAAAGTCTACAAATACTTTAGCAATAATTTCTCTTAAGAAAAGTTCACCAATACTTGGTTTATTATTTTTCTCATTTACTATTTTTAATCTAAACACTTTTTTACCTAGTGTTTGACCATCTAAATAGTAGGGAATAGCCACAAAGTAGATAACTAAAAAAGTCATTACTACCACACCCGCCCTAAAGACATCAAAGATAATGCCAGCATCAACCTGGGCAGATGGTCTAAAAATAGCAGAAACTATAAAAGGGATCTTCGTGAAAAAGAATAACAAAGAAATTGTTAAGAAAATTATAAAATCTAGACTTGCCGCCATTACTCTGTGTCTTGGTTTTGCTAATTTCATTGTTTCACTCCCTAGTTAAGTATAATTCCTGCCAAATAAAAGTAAACGATCAGGGCTAACACATCCGCTACTGTCGTTACAAATGGTCCCGACATTAAAGCTGGATCAAGCTTCAATACTTTAGCTAAAATAGGTAAACTAGAACCTATCGATTTAGCAACGACTATTGAAATCATTAATGTCAAAGACACTAAAACAAAGATCCTTGAATCATCTACATTAATTATACCTAAATTCTGTTGCAACAACAACCAACCGTAATTAACAATTGCTAAAATTAATCCAACAATAATAGCGGTCATCGTCTCTTTTACTAATACCTTGTAATAGTCTTTAACTTTTATTGTACCAAGAGATAGTCCGCGTATGACAAGTGCCGTTGTCTGCCCACCCGCATTACCTGCACTATCTATTAGCATCGGAATAAAAACGATCAGCACAGGAAAAGCGATTACCACGCTACGGTTTGCATCAATTATATATCCGGACACTAACGATAAGATCATCAAAATAATCAACCAAAAGACCAGCTTCCTAGCCATTTCAAAAGCAGGGATGTTAAAGTATTCATCCT
>DUOF01000070.1 GCA_012839015.1 bacterium | reverse complement strand
GCACCTAAGCCAAGTCAAAATTTCCTTGGGTGGTATGCTAATCCGGAATTGACAGGGGAAGCAATTACATCAGTTCAAACAGCTAATATAACAGCAATAACAACACTATATCCTAAATGGGAACTTGATTTACCAACAATTTTAGAGGTTAGAGCATTATTGTTAGGAACTGCAACAGCCTTTGAAGGTATTGTTACAGGAATAGATGGCAATAACATCTTTGTACAAGATAATACAGCAGCAATATATTTATATAATGCAAATAAACCAGCAGATTTAGCAGTTGGTGATAAAGTTTATGTAGAAGGAAATAGAGATGTCTATAACGGGTTACAACAAATAACTAACGCAACAGTAACAATTCAATCAAGCGGTAATACATTGCCAGCAATTTTAACAGTTACTGATATAACAAGTTTGACAGAAGCACATCAAACTCAAAGAATAACTATTTCAGACTTAACAGTTAAATCACAAAGTGGCAGTAATTTAGTATTAACTGACGGAACAAACGATATAACGCTATATGAATCAGGCCCTTCAGCAGTATATAATCATATTCAAACAGCGATTGTCGGACAGTCAGTAATTATACATGAAGGATTTGTTGGTTGGTATAACGGATTACAATTAAAAGTTAATGATGTTCTTAGTTTAGAATTTGTTGAAATAAGCGATGAATTAAAAGTTGCTTTAGCTAAAGAAGCATTAACGCTTCCTGAGATAGCTACAGCAGACGGTATAACACTACCAACTGAAGGATTGCATGAAACAGCAATCACTTGGACATCAAGCAATGAAGCAATTATTGCTATTGATGGTACTGTTGTATTACCAACAGAAGAAACTGAAGTAACTTTAACAGCAACAATCTCTAAAGGAGATGCAAGTGATACAAAAGAATTTTTAGTAACTGTTCATCCTGAAGGTTTTGGTGTAGAGGAGTTATTGTATTCTTATAACTTTTTAGATGGCGGAAGCAGTAACAATAGTGGTTATGCTAGCACAAACCTTAGCACAAATGTATCATACGCCGCCGATAATCCTGGAGGTACAACAGGAACTACTGCTTGGAAAGCAAATTATGCAAACTTATCTATGACAACTGAAACAAGGTTAGGTGGTAAACTTGTTTCAACAGAATACGGTTCTCCATCAGCAAACATAGGCACAGACTTTAAATATGTTCAAACACTAACAAAAGTAGAAATTTTAGGCGCCAAGACATTTGGCACAGCAGGTAACGTAGGAAAAATTCATTTGCAAACATCAACTGATGGCGTAAATTGGACGACGGTTAGTTCTAGTGATAAACCTGGAAAAACAGCATCCACGATGATATTTGAAGAACTAAATATTTCAGCAAATAGCCATATAAGAATAGTTGTAGAGATAGAAGCATCTACAAAAAATTCAGGCTTGTCATTTACTGGAATAAAAGTCTATGGCTATCAAAACTAAAGAAATTTAATTCAGCTCTTAGGTAGTTATAGCTTACAGTTAATCTGTATTAAAACAAGACAATATAATAAATAATACACCCCTTTTAGTTGGGGGTGTATTTATTTTGCTAATAAAGAAATTAATTGTGCTATAATATAAATGCTTCACTATTAAAGATTAAATTTTTTTAATCTTAAAAGAAGGGATATAATGTTTTACAATGTTAAAAGTATTAAGAGTTTTAATTTGGGAGAAAAAAGAGTGATAAAATGAGAAGAATAAGTAGTTTATTTAAAGTAATTTTGGTGTTTATTGTCGGGTTAATGTTTTTTAGCATTATTAATGTTAAAGGCGAAAACTCAACAACGGACTTAATTGCAAGCTTAGAAAAAGTTGCAATTAGAAATGAAGGTGTGCAAGGCTTAAAGTTTGATGCACAAGTTTTAAATAAAGAACTCATTAAAGAAAAAGGTTTTTATGTAGTTTATGGTTCAACAACTATTTTAGAATTAGAAGAAGCGATAACTCTAGCAGGCTCTAATCCGCTTCTTTTAAATGGTAAAGAAGTCTTTCGGGTTGTTGTTCCAGGGGTAAGAGAAGACGGCACTTTTAGTGTTGTTTTAACGGGGATACCAGAATTAGGATATTTAGATAATATTACAGTTATTCCTTATGCTATTAAAAAAGAAACAACAAAAGAAAGTTTTGCTGTTCCTGTTAAAAGATCTGTTACTGAAGTAGCAGTATTAATGGATAAGGAAGGATTTAATCTTCCTTTAAATGTTGAGACATATTTAAATAGCCTTAAAAAAAGCAGATTAACAGAAGAATATTTAGAAGTCAGTAATGGTTTAAAAGATAATTTAGGCCAATATGTTAATTTTGATTTATATAATATCTATCCGCCAAATATTGGAGAGTTAATCTTACCTAATCCAGCAGATAAACCAGGTTATATTTTTAATGGTTATCAATTAAATGAAACAATTTATTCACCAGGAGATAGTTTTGTTTTTCCAGCAGAAGATGTAGTTTTAACTTTAAAATGGGAAGAAATAGTTACAATAGAAGAACATATAGAAACTTTTGATAATATGACTCTCGTTGGTAGTAGTTATGTTAGTGGTTCCCATATTGGTGTTAATAATCAAGAGTGGTCATATACAGATTCAAGAGGCGATCAGCCATTAGATGGAAAAGCTTTAATTTTAAGAGCAGGCAGTATAACAACCACATTTACTAACGGTCTTTCCAAATTAGGCTTTGATTATGTTAGAGCTTATACTAATAGTAATCTTAGAAGTTTTGAAATCTATATTAACGGTACTTTAATCGAGACAATTACAGTTGATCCTTTAAGTGATACAAGAAAAACTTATTTAAAAGATAATTTAAATTATTCAGGAACTGTTGAGTTAGAAATTAAAGGTTTAGGAAATCAAAAATTTGTTGATAATATTGTTTGGGCTAATTATGAAAACTTAAGTGATGCGCAAAAATTAGCACTTGCTAAAGAAGATTTACAAATCGGTTTTAGTCTTGGTGATAATCTTAATAGTGTTAAAAAAGATTTAATATTAAAAAATAAAGGTTTATTTGATTCTAATATTAGTTGGTCTTCTAGCAATGAAACAATTATTAATCCTTTAACAGGCAAGGTAACTAGGCCAGTAGATGTAATTGATCAAAATGTTACATTAACTGCTACAATAAATTTACCTGGCACACTAGAAGAAACCACAAAAACATTTATAGTCAAAGTTATAAGTATAATTAATTATAATGTTAGTTTTGATTTAGATTATATCGGTGGGACAGCACCGCTTAGTCAAACAGTGGAAAAAGGCCAAAAGGCAAGCAAACCGACCGAGCCAACAAGGGCAGGATTTGTTTTTGCAGGCTGGACTTTAGATGGAGAAATATTTAATTTTAACACACCAATAACAGCAGATATTATCCTTGTTGCTAGTTGGATAGATGAAGCAGAATTTATTACAGTAACATTTAATTCTAACGGGGGAACTAATGTTTCCAAGCAAACTATTTTAATTGGTAATTCAGCAACTGAACCAACTAACCCAACAAAAGAAGGATTCATTTTTGCAGGCTGGTATGAAGAAGCAAGTTTAACAAACTTATTTGATTTTAATTCTTATTTATATACGAATACAATATTATATGCTAAATGGGATGAACAAACTTTATCACCATATTATCAATCTGTTAATGGTTTAACTGGTCAAGCTTTACAAGTAGGCTTAAGAGAAATTATTTCTACCGAAAGAACAAGAAGCTATGATGATGCACGAGATATTTTACAAATCTCTGATCGTGATCCTAGTAACTATAATAATGTAATTTTAGTTTATAAAAGAACATCTGTTTTAGGCTTATGGGATGGTGGAAACACTTGGAACAGAGAACACGTTTGGCCACAATCATTATTATCTGGAGCAAGTAAATCTGATTTACACAATTTAAAACCAGCGGATCCAAACGTTAATAGTAGTAGAGGCAACAACGCTTTTGCGGAAGGTAGTGGATCTTATAAACTTGTTCCTGGCGGTTTTTATCCAGGCGATGAAGCAAAAGGCGATATTGCTAGAATAATCTTTTTTATGATTACTCGTTATAGTCAACTAAATATTAATACAATGGGATCATTACCAATGTTTATGAGATGGCACGAAGAAGATCCTGTAGATGCAAAAGAAATTCATCGAAACGAAATCTTATTTCAAGAACAAGAAAATAGAAATCCATTTATTGATCATCCAGAATTTGTTAGTTTAATTTGGGGTTCAGCACAAGCTTCATATACTGTCGCAAGCGATAATGAAATAATTACAAATGTAAATTATGTT
>DUOF01000069.1 GCA_012839015.1 bacterium | reverse complement strand
TCAAACAGAAGGAAAAGGCGAATATAAAATGATGTGGGTTTATTGGAGCGAAGTAGGAGAAATAGTTGAGTCACCCATTGTAAATGATGACGAAAAAGAAATTTATATATAAACAATAAAACGGTTCTTTTAAGAACACCTGATTAAATAAAACATAAAGGGGGAGTTAATTGATTGAGGTAAATAACATTTATCATATGGACTGTTTGGAAGGTATGGATTTAATGATTGAGCAGAGTATAAAAGTAGATGCTATAATTACAGACCCTCCATATGGTACAACACAATGCAAATGGGATGAGGTAATTCCGTTGAACGACATGTGGTACAGAGTACGTCAAGTGAGAAAAGATAGAACTCCCATTATATTGTTTGGGAATGAGCCATTTAGTAGCAGGGTACGCAATAGCAATATCAAAGAATATAAGTATGATTGGAAATGGGATAAAGTTAGGGGTGTAGGTCATTTTAACGCCAAGAAAAGACCCATGATGTGCATAGAAGATGTAATGGTATTTTATAAAAAGCAACCCATATACAACCCACAAATGAGAGAACGGAATAAGCCTAGATTAAGTAAAAACAATGCAACCCAAGAGGTTTATGGAGAAAGTCAAGAAAACTTTGTAGGTGAAATATTAGATAAAAAATACCCCATTAATCTCATTTCGTTCTCTAAATCAAATCAAAAAGATTTTATGTTACACCCTACACAGAAACCAGTTGATTTAATAGAGTATTTAGTTCGCACATATACAAATGAGGGCGGTTTAGTATTAGACTTTACCATTGGAAGTGGAACGACTGCAATAGCTTGCATTAATACAAATAGACGATACATAGGATTTGAATTGGATGACAACTATTATAAACTTGCAAAAAACAGGATTAATCAGCACATAATGGACAATAATCTGCAAGATATATACCCATTAATTGCATAATTTTACATTAAAATCATTATTTTAAAAGGAGGAATTCATTGAGTAGTACAAATAGAAGTAATGCAAGAAAAAAGCATATATCAGATTATTATGTTACTCCTATTAATAAAATACTTGATTTCTTACATGAGTTTAATAAGTATGAAGATATTTTTGTCAAACAAGGTCGGGATAAAAATGGCAGACCATACCCTTTGATTTTAGATCCTTGTGCGGGAGGAGATGCAAATCATCCGATGTCTTATCCTGTAGCACTTCAACAAATAGGTATTAACCCTGATAATATTATAACTATTGATATTAGACAAGATAGTAGAGCAGACATTAAAGAGGATTATTTAGAAATTGATTGTCCGAGCGATTTTGATGTTATTATTACAAATCCACCATTTAATTTGGCTAGAGAAATTATAGAAAAGGCATTAAACGATGTTAACGACGGCGGCTTTATAATAATGCTATTAAGGCTAAATTTCTTTGGTGGCAAGTTAAGAAAAGACATGTGGGATAGACAAATGCCTAAATATGCTTTTGTACATAATAGACGAATGAGTTTTACCGATGACGGCAAGACAGATTCTATAGAATATATGCACGCAGTATGGCAGAAGGG
>DUOF01000068.1 GCA_012839015.1 bacterium | reverse complement strand
TGAACACCGATACTAAGTCTGTTAACACCGTACTTAGCAAATAGGTTCATCTTTTCTTCATCGATTGTTTCTGGGTTTACCTCAATACAAAACTCACCATCAACGCTTAAAAGGTTACTCAAACACTTTAGCAATCTCTCTAAGAGACTATGGTTAAGAGCACTTGGTGTGCCCCCTCCTACATAAATAGAACTTAGGTTATCTAATTTATCATTTTCTATTTGTAAGAGTAAAACATCAATATATCTATTAGCATAATCTTCATTATAAAACACTTTAGCAAAGTCACAGTATGAACAAATACTCTTACAAAAAGGTATGTGTACATACATAGCACTTGCTTTATTTTTCCTCTTCATCTTCTTTTCTAATCCTAACATTTAAGTAATCATCTTCTTCCCCGAGGTTTGAATAATCACTAAAGTTAAACTTCTTTCTTGAAAAAATATACTAAAGCCATTATTGCAGCAAAAAATAGTAGAATATAAATAAATATCATAATTATTCATCCTCATCAACAGATAAAACCGCCATGAAAGCTTCTTGAGGAACTTCGACGTTTCCGATTGACTTCATTCTCTTTTTACCTTCTTTTTGCTTCTCTAACAACTTCTTCTTTCTAGTTATATCTCCACCATAACATTTTGATAAGACATCCTTACGCATAGCTTTTATCGTACTCCTTGCAATTGGTTTACCACCGATTGCAGCTTGTATTGGCACCTCGAATTGTTGACGAGGAATAATATCCTTTAGTTTATTAGTAATTGCCTTACCTCTTTTAAAGGCAAAGTCTTTATGAACGATAATTGAAAGGGCATCTAATGTATCACCATTAATTAAAATATCTAGTTTAACTAGTTTAGCACTCTTATAACCGATTAATTCATAATCAAATGAAGCATACCCTCTAGATACTGACTTAAGTTTATCAAAGAAATCATAAACTATTTCAGAAAGAGGCATTTCATAAACTAATTTCATCCTGTTGAAATCTACATAGATTAAATCAATATAGGTTCCACGCTTATTTTGGCAAAGTTCCATTAATGGTCCGATGTAATCCTTAGGTGTCATAATCGTTGTTTTAACAATTGGTTCCTCAATCCTATCTATTTCTTGGGGTGATGGAAGTTTTGATGGGTTATCAACCCTTACCTTACTACCATCAGTTAAATGAACTTCATAGATAACTGAAGGTGCAGTAGCAATAAGGGGAATGTTAAATTCCCTATCAATTCTCTCTTGGGCTACATCCATGTGTAGTAAACCTAAGAAGCCACATCTAAAACCAAAGCCAAGGGCTTGGGATGTTTCAGGTTCTATTACTAGTGAAGCATCATTTAGTTGTAATTTCTCTAAAGCTTCTCTTAGATCATTGTATTTAGAGTTATCAATTGGGTAAAGCCCGCAGTAAACCATCGGAGTCATTGGTTTATAACCTGGAAGTGCTTCTGCCGCGCGATTCTTTACTAGGGTGATTGTGTCACCGACACGAACGTCCTTAACATTTTTAATTGAAGCACCGATCCAACCTACCTCTCCTGCAGTTAGCTTTTGCTTTTTGACTTCTTTTGGAGTCCTTACCCCAAGTTCTACAACTTGGAATTTCTTTCCATTAGACATGAACAGTATTTCATCTCCAACGCTAACTTCTCCTTCTTTAATCCTAACAAACATCATTACCCCACGATAGGGATCATAATAGGAGTCAAATATTAAAGCTTGAAGCGGATTATCTTCGCTCCCTGTAGGGGAGGGAACATACTTTACTACAGCCTCTAAAACATCTTCAATATTAATACCGTTTTTAGCAGAAATAAGCGGAGCATGTTCTGCTACTAAGCCCAGTTCATCCTCTATTTCATTTTTAACTCTTTCAGGGTCAGCGCTTGGTAAATCAATCTTATTGATTACCGGGATTACCTCTAAGTCACTATCAATAGCTAAATACATATTAGCTAGAGTTTGTGCTTCTATACCTTGGGCGGCATCTACTATTAATAAAGCACCCTCACATGCTGCTAGTGAACGTGAAACCTCATAAGCGAAGTCTACGTGACCTGGTGTATCTATTAAATGTAATTTATAAGTCTCGCCATCTTTAGCAGTGTATTCTAATTGTACTGCATTTAATTTTATAGTAATGCCTCTTTCTCTTTCTAAAGACATATTATCTAGTAGTTGTTGTTGCATCTCTCTTGCCTGAACTCCGCCACAAATCTCGATAATTCTATCAGCTAGAGTTGATTTACCATGATCTATATGTGCTACTATTGAAAAATTTCTAATTTTACTTTTATCCATAAACTCACTCCATTGCTTTAATAGTATAGGTTATTTACTACATATTTTAAAGAAATTTAAATGAAAAGATGTTTCTTAGAAACTAAAAAACATCTCCCAAAAGTTATTACTATAATTATTATTCTTTAAGTCCGTGAACGTTATTAACACTTTGAACAAAGATTATCCCATTACCTTCTGCATCTAACTTTAAATCCTTGTTTACTTGTTCTACTATTTTATCAGTTATATCATGACTTGCAATAATCATAACAACTTCTTTTTCTGGTTCTATTTCCATTTCAAATATCTTACTAGTTTCTCCCCCAGCTACTCCTCTAGCACTAAGGATTGTGCCACCCTTAGCACCTGCTGCATTGGCACTTTCCATAACTGATGCCCCTTGACCTTTGTCTACTACTATAAATATTGAATTATACATAGAATCCTCTCCTCCCTTTTCTTTATTTAAAGTTTGTTTATTAACCGGAAAAACAATTGGTATTGTGAAAACTATACCATGATTTGACTTATATATTTTAACCTTGGTTATTATCTCATCGAGTATCTCTTGAACGTACTCTTTTTCTACCAATATAAAGACTACTTCTTTTCTAATATCACTAATTGATAAGATATCAAGCAGGGCATTACTGGCAGTCCCTGTAGCCAGGGATGCAAATGAACTTACAACCCCATCCCTATTAGTAAGTTTCATCACCTTACTAGCGACACCATAATTAACAACCGCACAAATTAATTCATAACTAGGCATTTTCTTCCACCATCCTTTTTGATTTTCTCTTATACATGATTCCTAGTATTTGCAGGGTCAAGATTGGAGTCAAGGCTACAATAGCAATCATCCCAAAACTCTCAAGTAGTCCGCCCGAGCCAGTACTGGCGACTCCCTGCATAAAGGCCAAAATAAATGTAGTAGTAATTGGTCCTGTGGCAACTCCACCAGCATCAAAAGCTATACCAACAAATAGCTTTGGTGCTATATATGAGAGTGATATAGCTACTATATAACCAGGTAATAAAAAGTGCCATAATTGTATGTCAGGGATAAGCACCCTAACAACAGAAAGTGCGACTGCAAGTCCTACTCCCGTGGAAAGTGCTATAAGGATTGATTTTCTTTTAACCGAACCACTCGTTACATCTTCTATTTGTTGTACTAATACATGAGTAGCAGGTTCTGCTAGTATTGTAACAACACCAATAAAGAAACCTATTAGAACAACAATAATACTATTATCAAATAATGATAAGGCGTTTCCTAAAGTTCTACCAACCTCCATAAATCCACCATTAACTCCTATCAAAAAGATAACTAATCCAATATAACTGTATGAGTATCCAATTACTTTTTTAAGAAACTGTCTCCTTGGTAGTTTAAATGAAAATATCTGCAAGAATACAAAGATAAGAAAGAGCGGTGCAATTAATATGACTCCTTGCACTAAAGTTGAAAGAGTAATATCTAGAAATGGTTTAATAAGTCCGCTGGAAACTATTGTTTCTCCAACATCACCAACTGCTGTATCAAAATTAACACCACGCGCAATAATACCATATAACAAAACCGAGATGATCGCACCAGCTGAGGCGGTGGCAACTAGACCAAAACTATCTGCAGATGCTAGAGCACTATCTTTATTCATCGAAGCCACACCACTTGAAAGTGCTAACATGAATGGTACGGCCAAAAGCCCTGTTGTAGCACCAGAGGCATCAAAAGAAATTGCTAAAAACTCCGGTCCAGAAAAGATTGCAAGCACAAAGATAAATATATAAAGAACAGTTAGTAATCTATTAAGTTTTCCCTTATAAATTACCCTAACTATACCAACTGCTACTAGTAGGCCAAGCCCTATTGAAACTACTATAAGTACAAGGGAACTGCTAATTGCCATATTAGTAACCTTCTCTACTTGTTCAGCAAAAATTACTAATGCTGGTTCGGCTACTGAGATAAAAAAACCAAATATTGCACTCGCTAGAATTACTATTATTAGTTTGTTTGTTTTTGCAATTGTCTGACCAAATTTATTCCCGGTCGGGGTAATACCTACATCAACCCCGATTAGAAAGAAGGTAAGTCCAATAATTACTAAAGCAGAACCTATAAGGAATCTGTATATCAAACTTCCTTCTAGGGGTGCTATAGTAAAGTTGAGTAATAATACTATAGTGACAATCGGCAATACTGTAAAAATGTTATCCTTTAACTGTTTTTTTAGCAATATGATACCCCTTCCCGTAATTATCTACTTTTAAAGTATAATATATTGTCATTAAAATTAGTTATTATTTGTTAATTAAATAATTAAAAAACTAATTAGCTATTAATTAGTATTCACAGTCTCATATTTATAATAAAAAAACTTAGGTTTCCCTAAGTTTTAACGACCTCTGCTCTTCTCTTTTTCTTTTTTCTTTTTGTTCTCAGCTGCTAGTTCTGCAAACATCAAGTCAGCACTACTAAATCTCTTTGGTAAATCTTGTGGATCTCTTGTGTTGCCTTTGTTTTCTTTTTCTTCCTTGTTTTTAGTAGCTAGTTCTGCAAACATTAAATCAGCCATGCTTGAGTTTCCTCTTAATTTTCTTGGATCCCTCGTGTTATCGCTCATTTTTTTGCCTCCTCTTTGATAATTAAAGTATATCTAAGTTACCTTTTATTGTCAATTGTAAATTAATGCAATAGGACCCTTAGACAACTTCACCAAAGAAAACTCTTACTAGTAATCCAATTGCAAAGGATATCAGGGCAACACCTAAACTTATTAGGATCATTTCCAAGAATATTTTTTTGAAGTTAGTTTTCTTGGCTATTGAGATATAGTAATTAAAAAATAGGATTATAAGCACTACCACACTTAACATTACCACAAGACTTATATAGACATTTGGAAACACTAAGTAAGGGACTATCATAAGGCTTACGGTAATTATATAGGCTAATCCTGTATAAATCGCTGGGATAAGTGCTTCTTTAGAGGAGTAATCTTGTTTTTTAGATAAGTATTCTGAACTAGCCATTGATAAAGAAGCACTTATACCACTAATAATAATAGCAATAGCAATAGCAATAGTTTTAGACGATGCAAGCGCAAAGGCAAAGCCTGCTATCGCACCGGTGAACTCTACCAGAGCATCATTAAGCCCTAAGACAATCGAGCTAATATAATTTAGTTTTTTCTTATCAATTTGATCAATATAATCTTCTTCTAGTTCATATTCTTCATTAACTATTTCTTTTAAATTAGCGTTTCTTATTTTTGTATTTTCAAACCTTGCTTTTGCTTTTGTATGACACTTTTCGATAAACCTAAGTCCAAAATTTAAACCAAGACATATGGTTAGTAAGTAGTGAAAATAAAGTTTAATAACACTAACCTTATAATCCTTGTTAGTATAACTTTTAAAATAGTTATAATGTTTTAACTCTAATAAGGACAATTTATTTAACATTGCCTTATTATCTCCATTCTTTTCCCTTTTAGCTATTTTCTTATAAAAAGAGTGTTGTAACAGTTCACTCTTTTGGATTTTCTCTATCTTTTTTAACTCTTTCTTATTCATGGTAACCTCCAATGCATCACCATATAATATTCATATGAGTTACTTACGTCACCATTTTGTGCAAATGCATAAAAAAACTCTAAATTAATTAGAGTTTAATTATTATATCTATTTACAGCAATTTATCTTTTAATTCCGCCATCGCTTCTTCAAACGTTTTAGCATAGATTAGGTCCCCATCCTTTGGAGCTTCGATTGGATAAGGTATAAAGTTGCCTCCTTCAAAGAAACCCTCCGGATCGATATAGATTACCTTAATACCCTTTTCCCTAGCCTGAGCCTGGACTTCTCTTCTGTCGGCATGGGTACCTATACAAATTAGCGTTTTAATGTCTTTTTCGAATTCTATTTTAGGTAAATAAGTATTTCTATCATAAATTCTTAAAATATATTCATCGATATCAAATCTTTTAACCATACGGTCAAAGTTATTGTTTAAGACAGTACCCTTAAAGTATCCTTTTTTATAGAGTGAAGCGAATATCTCATAGGCTTCAGTAGGTTTAGCTTTTATACATACAGTTGGAACATAACTAAACTTCTTATACATTATCTCAGGATTATTTATAAGTTCGACAATAAACTTGTCATCCTTACCAAAGTAGAACTCTTTAGTAATATGATTTTGGACATAGTAAGTTTCATGCATTTCATGGAGTGCAGGAATACCCGTAGCAATCGATGGTCCACAGCCCATTTCAACTTGGGCAGGTAAGTGTTTGATTATCTCATCAACACTATTTATATAAGTAGGATTTTCTCTCTTACCTGGAACCCTAAACATCTTAGTAGATAAAAGCCACATTCTGTTATAGTGTTCTTCATAAGGAAAACCTTTAGTCCTAATTATTACATCCAGTGTAATATAGTCACTTGTAAAAGTATTATTAAATTCTATATCCTTTGGATGTCTATCATAACTTTTTAAGATAATTTCTAGGTTATCTTTTAGATAGACATCTGCATCAGTTTCTATAAATTCATTCTTATTTAATGCTTTTACAACTTTTTTACGGTATGCTTTTATTTCTTTTTTAGGTAGAGTGTTACTAACATATATATAAGTGTCTGTTATTGCTAAATAACTCTTACCATCCTTACTCCTTTGTTCATAAGTGTCATAGAACTGGATGTATCTTCTTCTTTGATCTTTCTCACTCTTCCAGTTAGATTGTTCCTTGTTGGCTTCTCTTTGATTTCTAAGCCAAATTCCTTCAAAACCAAATTTACCTTCATCGGTAAAATGATTGGTAAATATCTTCTCTTCTTCTTCATTAAATTCAAATACATAAAAAGGAAACTTCATAATACCTCTCCCCCATTCTAATACGGTTTATCGTTTATCCATTTGTTTTTGAAACAACATATAAACTTTCTTACAACTAAAATCACCACCTAACTTCAGTCCTAAACTACTCACTATATTCTTCATATGTTCAATTTTTTCTACAGGAGACCTCAAATGTTGCATAGATTCATCTTCTTCATATTCTATGAATATGCCTAAGTCTTCTATTTCTTGAACATCGAAAACAATTTCATCTTTTTTAAATACTGTCGACTTATTAAAAACTCTCCCCCAGTTGGTTAAACCTGCTAGGGTAAGTGCCTTTTTGGTTTTTTCTATGTCATCTATTTTGATATTAATTTTATCTTCCTCTAAGACAACATCTCCACTTATTACTTTGTTTTTATAGACTAATAATTTTTTAGGGTTGAATTCATCGATAATTTCTCTAACTATAAGACTATTACTAATCATTTCCCCATAAGGTAAATTTTCAAGTTCACTTAAAGGGAATCTACTAAAATAGTAATCCTTAACCCCAAATTTTTCTATAACTTCATACCCCTGTTCAGTCAATTTCTTTGATATTTCATTCATGTTATCAAAGACTTGAACTGTTATTTCCGTTTCCATTGTTACCTCCTTAAACTCACAACAAAATAATAACATTTTCTACATTATTATTCCATTTATAGTAATAAAAGGAATGTCAATTATAGGCATTCCTTTTATTATTACTTTGATATTGCTATCTAAGGTTTTATTTTATTGATTGAACGGTGGATAAAAGCAGTTACTGTCCTAACTTAGGACGAATAACTGCTGTATCCGCGGTGCCACCTAATTTATTATTAAACAAAATAATTTGTTTATATAATCACTCATTCAAGGTCTATCAACCCCTAGAACTTTTAACGGTGTTCAATCCGGCCTATTCTACTCGATTTCTCTTTCTTTAAGCAACTCATAAGTGTTATTCACTACTAGTTAATTGTTAGTTTCCACCAAACACTAACTCTCTATAAAACAAACATAATAGTTACTTCTTTATTTAACGTTGTTAACAATATAATATGTTGTTTTTATTCAAAGTCAACATATTTTTATTATTTTCAAATCACTCTTGTAAAAGGCATTCCTTCAACTGACAAGATGTCTCCTTCTATAGTTTCACCTGGTATGAATGTCACCATTGCTGGTTCCCCATATAGATATAACACATATACTTCCTCTTCTTCTATAGTTTCTATTCTCCAATAGCCAACAGCGTCCATCATCATATCATCTTCACTCATTTGAACTATCAGGGCTCCGTTGCCTTTCAATTCTACGGTGATAATTTGATCTTCTTCTTCAAACATGTAAGTCCCCAGTATCGGATCATCACTATAATCCATCTCTTCAGTGAAGATAGGAATTAGAGTAAATGTATCCCCAAAATAGGCATAACCGTATTGAACTATTTCGTAGATGTATAAGAACATTTCTCCGTCTAATTCTGTGCCAGTCCACCCAAGGAAGATATAACCATCTTTTATGGCTATTGGAAGCGCTTCTTCTTTGTCATAACTGAAGTAGTCAATTACATAATCAGCGATAGGATCTGTTTCTTCATCTAAATCGAAACTTAGAGTTATAAAATCTATTTCTCTACTAAAACCATATAAGACTAGGTGATTGCTGACTACATCTTCAAAATCCCATAAGATCTTATTTTCAATATCTATGTACCAATATACTATTGGTTCTTCTTCCCTATTATCATCAAATAAATCTTCAGGCATAGTAGCAGTCTCACCCTGATTTATGATTTGATATCCAGTTCCATAATCATATGTCCTGAGTTCTACTAAGATTTTGTCTGTCTTTTCAAATTCTTCATACTGTAATAACATTACTCCATCTAGCAGCGAAACTCTGTAGAAGTAATCGGAATATTCATCTTTAAATATATAACCATCATTCAACTTATATAGTTTATACTCATTTGCGTATGATCCATACCAGTAGACTTTAATGTATTCAACAGTATTATCCTGATTAATCTTTATGTATACAATTCTGTCCTCTACCTCAAGTATCCAGTTATCGTAGATTTCATCATCACTAGTTAGCTCATATACAGGTAATAAATAAGCATATACGACAGCATCTTCATAAAACATCATAATATCCCACAGTGTTACTTTTTTATAATCTTCAAATTCATCATCTAGGTACAAACCCAAAAAGACATAACCATCAAGTTGCGGATTTACAACATCTACATCGAAGTCGTCATAATTAAAATCTTGGGTTATATGATAATTCACGTTATCCT
>DUOF01000067.1 GCA_012839015.1 bacterium | reverse complement strand
TTCCTATAAGTGGTAATCTGGATACTTAAATTATCTACGACTAATGAGTAAGAACCAAAATGTTTCCCTCTTTTATCTATCCTATAATCTTTTAGTATTGTTTCTATTTCGTGAGGTAGAGCATTAGTAGTCAAATCATAATCCAGGGGAGTTAAACCAAGGAGTAAGTCTCTAGTAGCCCCACCGACCACATATATTTCCTTTTTGTGATCATTGAAGAGTTTAATAATCTTATCTATATTATTATCTATATTTATCATCAGTTATCACCTTACTTTATTATAGTGTAAAGCAACTCTCTTATAAAGATAACCGATAATTTTCTTAATCATATATTAACCTAGGTGATATCATGGATGATGAACACTACATATTGCTTGGTAGCTATATTAGTACCTTAGGAGGTCTAGTTGAAAGTCTCTCCCTAAATAAACTATTAATCCTAAAAATAAAAGATAAAAACCTCGATAAGGATATAGAGGACCTATACGTAATCAACTCAGGAATAGGTGACTACATCCAATCAGCAGGCCAATACATAATAACTACTAGAAGTAATACATTGCTTGATTTAACTGCCAATACGTCTGAGACAGTGGGGGCCTTTCTAGCAGGTAGTGGGGCCCTACTTAGTGTAAATAATGAGTCTAGTGGTGTTTTATTTATAGAATATGTAGGAAACGAAATGCAAACTATCGGTGCGCTTACCTCGGCACTTGAAGAGGCTACTGCCTCTCATAGAACTGGCTTTCTAATTCAGGCAATAGGTACAAAGACCCAGGCTTATGGAGTAATACTATCTCTTAATAAAAAAGATATGGCTGCTTTAATTTTTAATGCTATTGGGGCATTCCTTCAGTTTGTCGGTTATTTTTCATTGTCGTATTTGTTGACAAGAGAATTACTAAATAAAACACTAGATAAGGGTTAGTTGTGATTTAACTCTTTTTAAAAAGATTGAAAAAGTAAACCCAGTGTTCTAATATGTTATTAAAAGGTGAAAGCACATGAAATTTGATAACATTATTAACAAGTTCATCGTCGAAGGTTATGAAAAAATTGTTGGCAAAACTATCGTAGGTTTAAAAGATAATAACTTGTGGTACTGGAACAGTGTTGGTAGCAACACTTATCTAGACTATGTGAGTATTACTAAACAAAACAAGGAACTGATTGAAAGGTCAGTGCCAATTTCTTCTAAGTGGATTAATGACTTAGAGCAAAGTGGAGACATATATCTAGGTTCATCTGACATGTTTAGAGGGTATGACCATTATGTTGTTGAGTTATACAAACATAAAGAATCCTCGATTGTCTTGTTTGTTGATGAAAAGAAGTGGTCTGAAAGTAACAATAAAGGTAATAATGACAATACAAATATAGAAGAAGCAGCTTACTTGCTTCTGGTAAGTAATCTAGATGGATATACCCTGTTTTCTAAAAAAGATAGAGAATTAATAAAGCAAGAATTTGTTGGTAAGGAGCGAGTAGAACTGCTAAAAGAATTAGGTGAAACCTTCTTAGAAAAAGATAAAAAAGAAATAATTGCTGCTTTAGTACCAAGTTTTACTAGAAAAGATCTAATAGAGTCTATAAGAAGTAAAATGGTTAGCATAATAGAAAAACTTGCTAAAGATTTCGATGGTGGTAATCTTCAAAAGGTTGTATTACTAGAGGATCTAAATCTTAACAATCAAAAGACCATGCAATAAGGAAAATCTAAGCAAAATGATTAATTTTATAAAAAGATAGATAAAAATAGTAAAAATATTTATATTTAGTTATAATCAATGTAGAGGTGATTGGATGAGTAACTTTAGAATGATGAAATTATACTGTGAGAAGTGTGATGAGGTAATGGAACAACCAGTACTACTTAGCACCAATTCATGGATGATTAATGCCGACCCAAAGTTAAAAAAGAAAGCCGAAGACGGCACTCTATTTAAGAACTTTTGCCCTAATTGCAATAGTGAGTTAAAAGCATATAAGGAAGAAGAGTAAAAGACAATTATAAAGAGACTAAAAAAGGTGTAACAACATCTTTTTTTGTTATAATAAAAAAGAAGTGGGTGTGAAAATGATTGATGCATACTTAGATGATTACACGACTATTATTGTAGAAATAAAAAAGAAATATTATAACGGTAAAGTTAGTCATCTTTACCTTATTGATAATAATGATTTAATATTACTTGATGATAATCTAACTTATCTAGGTGAAACTAACACTCATAATATTTACCGGGTTAACTTAAATCTTGATATTGAACTAGGTAAAGAATACTACCTAACCGATAACTACGGCTATAAGACAATTGTTAAGTATCGCTATATTACTAAGACTAATAGATTTGATGAAGAGACCTTCACTGATGAATTTTTGGGATGTGATTATAGTAAGGAGAAAACTTACTTTGCTATCTGGGCCCCGATAAGCAGTGAAGTTATTTTACACCTTGGTGATGATTACCATAAAATGTCTAGGAATGGGAGTGTTTTTACTACCTCAATTAAAGGGGATCATAAGAATAAACTCTATTCTTATATTATTAAAAACAATGGAGTTTATTATAAAGTCCTAGATCCCTATGCCTTAAGTTTTTCTTATTATGAAAAAAGAAACTTTGTTATAGATAAAAATGATATAACTAGTAACGAAGATATAGTGAATGAAAAGAAATCTAAAACAATCTATGAAGTTAGTGTTAGGGACTTTACTAGTAGTAAGGATCTGCCTAACAAGGGCACGTTTAATGCTTTTGCTAGAGATGAAAATCTTGATTATTTAGACTCTTTAGACGTTGAATATATACAATTATTACCAATAAATTACTTCGCAGGTGATTATCGCGGTTACGATAACTTCTACAACTGGGGATACAATCCCCTTCATCATAACTTACCCCATCCTGGTTACATCGAAAATATTAATGATCCGATTTGTCTAATCAATGAGACAAAAAACCTTATCAACGCCCTACACAAAAGGGGGATGAAAGTAACCATTGATGTAGTCTTTAATCATGTTTATGAAAAAAGTGATAATAATTTAAATGTTATTGTCCCTCACTATATTTTCTTAATGAATGATAATTATGAATATAGTAATGGTAGCTTCTGTGGTAATGATATAGACTCTAGAAAAAGCATGGTAAGAAGATACTTTAATGATATCCTGGAGTTATTTGTTAGTGTTTATGATGTTGATGGTTTCAGGTTTGATCTTATGGGGATTCTCGATATTGATTCTATTAATTATTTTTATAATAACTTAACTAAGTTGAAGAAAAATATCTTCTTGTATGGTGAAGGGTGGAATATGCCCTCATTTTTAAGGGAGGATAAACGCTCTACTCTGTTTAATGTAGGACAGTTAGAAAACATAAGTTTCTTTAATGATTATTACCGTGAAAATCTAAAATACAACAAGTTTGATGAGAGCTTATTTAAAGGACAATACCTAATTGATGGAAAGAATATCTTCACTAGTTCAAACTCTAGCATAAACTATTTACAGTGTCACGATGACTATGCCTTTTATGATTATAAAAGGTACATATCGCTTAGTGATGAAGAAAGCACTATTAAAGAACAATTATTCAAGACCTTAATTATTTTAATTTCTAATGGATATGCCTTTATTGGATCTGGTCAAGAGTTTTATAATACCAAGAAGGGTATTAGAAATACCTATAACTCCCCTGATGAAGTTAATACTTTCGACTGGGAGAGAAAAAAACGCTACCAAGATGACATTGATAAAATCACAAAGGTTATAAAAATCAGGGAAAAATACAACCTCTTTGAATGTGTTTATCAATATGAGGAACAATCAGGACTAATTAAATTAATAAGTAGAGAACTACTTATTATCATTAATAATTCAAAAGATGACTACTTAAATGATTACGAAGGGAAAGTCTTGTTTTCAAGTGGGGATGAAAGACTAATAAGACATCAAGAGATCGTTATTATGGAGCGAGGTAATAAAGATGGATAAGATTAAAGAGGATTTTTTCAATGGTGAGACCATTGATGCTCATAAATACTTTGGGGCCCACCTCCAAGGTGAGGGGGCGGTCTTTAGAATATATGCCCCACATGCTAAGAAGGTAGAAATAAAAGGAGTTTTTACTAACTGGCACGGACAAGAACTAACTAAGATTGATAATCGTGGGATTTATGAAATATACATTGAGGGAGTTAAAGAGTATGATAAATACTTTTATAATATCTTAGGTGCCAATAACCACTGGGTTGAAAAAAGCGACCCTTACGCCTTCTTCTGTGAGAGAAGACCTAGCAAGGACTGTAAGGTTTTCAATGTTAATAATTATGGTTGGAATGATGGTAACTGGATGTCTAATAGGGACAAGAACTTTGAGAAGGCCGTTAATATATATGAACTCCATTTAGGAAGTTTTGTAAAGTTTGAAAATGAAGAGTTTCCAGATTATGAAAGACTGGCACCAATTATTTGTGAGCATGTAAAGAAACATGGTTATAATTTTGTTGAATTAATGCCAATCTTAGAACACCCTCTTGATAAATCATGGGGATACCAAGTTACTAATTTTTTTGCCTCTACAAGCAGATATGGGAATCCTCGTCAACTAATGTATCTTATTGACTACTTACATCAAAATAATATCGGAGTCATTTTAGACTTTGTTTGTGTTCACTTTGCTAGTGATGCTTACGGTCTAATTAACTTTGATGGAAAAGAAGTGTATGAATATAGTGATAGACATAAATATAGTCAATGGGGCAGTCCGAATTTTAACTTAGGAAGTGAAATTGTTCGTAGTTTTTTAATGTCTAGTGTTAGTTATTATTTAGAAAAGTTCCATTTCGATGGAGTCAGGATAGATGCTGTTAATAATATTATTTATTTTGATGACAACAATAAAAAGGTAATAAATAAAGGGGGACTTGATTTCATTAAAAGGATGAACTATAAAATAAATGAAAGATACCCCAGTGTTATGTTAATTGCAGAAGATTCAAGCGATTTTAATAAGGTCTGCGGCAGAGTTGAAGACGGAACCTTAGGTTTTGATTATAAATGGGACTTGGGATGGATGAATGATACGTTAAAGTATTTTGAAATGGATCCATTGTTTAGAAAATATCATCATCACCTGATAACCTTCTCAATGCATTATTATTCTAGCGAGAGATTTATCTTGCCACTTTCACATGATGAAGTGGTCCATGGTAAGAAATCAATTCTAAATAAAATGTGGGGTGACTATAACTCTAAATTTAAACAAGCAAGACTTTTGTATACTTATATGTTCACTCATCCTGGTAAGAAACTAAACTTCATGGGTAATGAACTTGGTCAATTCATTGAATGGGATGAAAAGCGGAGTTTAGATTGGTTTTTATTAGAGTATTCTAAACATAGTGAATTTCTTGACTTTAAAACCGATTTAAATAAAACTTATATGTATCATCCTGCCTTACATAAGAGTGATTATCTAACTGATGGTTTTAAATGGATGATGGTAGATAATAAAGATCAGAGTATATTCACATACTACCGTAAATATGAAGATGAGTACTTGGTAGTTGTTCTAAATATGACTCCTAATTATTATGAAGAATATGAAGTAGGAGTACCTAGAAATGGTAAATGGGAAGAAATTATTAATAGCGATAAAAGAGAATATGGTGGAGATAATAATATAAATAAGAAAGCTTTAAATACTATTAATAATAAAATGCATGGAGAGAATTATAGTATTAAAATAAAACTAGCTTCCTTTGCTGGGATAGTACTAAGGAGAGTGTAAAAATGTTTCTAAATAAAGAAGAATTTATTAAAGAATATGTAAGAAGATCGATAGAGAGGTTTGGTAGAGAGGTCGAAGAGATCCATCCTACTGAGAAGTTTTTTGTTTTAGGAGAAATGGTTAGAGATTATGCCTCAGTTAACTGGAAGAATACTAAACAAAGTATTGCTAGAAGTGAAGGGAAACAACTTATATATTTATCAATGGAGTTTTTAATTGGTAGACTTCTAACTAATAATTTGAAAAATTTAGGGATTTATGATATTGCCAAGCAAGGTCTAAATGAACTGGGTATTGATATACATGAACTAGAAGATCTTGAGACCGATGCGGGTTTAGGTAATGGGGGTTTAGGCCGCCTTGCAGCTTGTTTCATGGATTCTTTAGCCTCTTTAGGCTATCCAGGGCATGGGAATACTCTGCGTTATGAGTTTGGATTCTTTAAACAAAAACTTGAGGATTATCGTCAGATTGAAGTACCAGATCAATGGCTTAGATATGGTAACGTTTGGGAAATATATAAACCTAAACATGCTGTTGAAGTTAGCTTTTATGGTAAGGTAGTAACCTCTCTTAATAATCAGGGTGAATTAAAGTATAAACTTATTAATGCAGAATGTGTTAGGGCAGTGCCCTATGACATGCCTGTAGTAGGTGCTAATAATAAGACTACTAATACCTTAAGACTTTGGAGTGCTGAACCAAGTGATACTAGACTACCTAAAAGAAAGAACTTTGAAGAATATCTAAGTGATATTAGAAAGATTTGTCAATCGCTTTACCCAGATGATAGTAATGAAGAAGGGAAAATATTAAGGCTAAAACAACAATACTTCCTAGTAAGTGCAACGCTTCAATCCCTTATTAAATATCATAAGAAAAAGTACTCTACTCTAGATAACTTCCACAAACTTAACGTAATTCAATTAAATGATACGCACCCAGTGCTAGCAATACCGGAGATGATGCGTATTTTAGTCGATGAGAATGATTTAGGATGGGACAAGTCTTGGGAAATAGTTTCTAATACTTTTGCCTACACTAATCACACACTGTTAACTGAGGCTTTAGAGAAATGGCCAGTAGAATATGTCTCAAAAGTATTGCCACGTATTTATATGATTATTGAAGAAATAGATAGAAGGAGTCTTCTTTATGCTAGAAGTAGGACGAGTGATGAGAGTTCGATTAGGAAACTAACCATTATCAAAGATTCAATGATTCATATGGCTAATCTTGCTATATGGGGTTGCTTTAGTGTTAATGGTGTTGCTGCTCTTCATACAAAGCTATTAATAAATCAAGAAATGAGTGAAGCGAGCAATATGTTTCCATCTAAGTTTAATAATAAGACTAATGGGGTAACTCATAGAAGGTGGCTTTTATATTCTAACCCCGAACTTAGTGCATTCATCACCTCTCTTATCGGTAGTGAATGGGAACACAATGCTGCAAGGCTTAGTGATCTTAATGAATTTGTAAATGATCATGAAGTTATTGAAAGGTTCTTAGCTATTAAGGATGAGAGAAAACTAAAACTAAAAGACTATATTAGAGATAATAATGGCATCGAGGTTAATGAAAACTCTATTTTTAATAATCATGTTAAGAGAATCCATGCATATAAGAGACAAACATTAAATATCCTTTATGTTATTTATCTTTATAAGAGATTAAAGATGGATAGTGAATTTAGGGTTCATCCTCAGACATTTATTTTCGGTGGTAAGGCGGCGCCGTCATATTACTTTGCCAAAAAAGTAATACAGTTAATTAATCAAGTAGCAAGTGTTGTTAATAATGATCCTTTTGTTAGTCAGTTTATCAAAGTAGTCTTTATCGAAAATTATGATGTTAGTAAAGCTGAACTGATAATACCTGCTGCAGATGTATCCGTTCAAATATCTACTGCAGGGAAAGAAGCCAGTGGTACAGGTAATATGAAATTTATGATGAATGGAGCTTTGACGCTTGGGACAATGGATGGTGCTAATGTTGAAATAGTGGAATTAGTCGGTGAAGAAAATGCCTTCATTTTCGGTCTAAGGGACTATGAAATTACTAACCTTATTAATACAAATGGTTATAATTCTAAATCATTATATGAGAATAATTATTGGATTAAGATAACCCTTAATTCATTAGTAGATGGCACCTTTATATTTGATGACAATAGTCATTTCAATGCTATATATGAAGACTTGATTTATCATAATGATCCATATTTTGTTTTAAAAGATTTTGAAAGTTTTGTTAATGCACATAATAGAATTGAACAGTTGTATCAAGATAAATATGAGTGGGGTCGTAAGTGTCTAATCAATATAGCTAACTCTGGTTACTTCTCAAGTGACAGGACAATTGAAAACTATGTTGAAGACATTTGGAAGTTAGAGAAAATCGTGTTTAAGAAAGGGGAAAATTAAAATGGACTATGAGAAAAGAAATGAATTTTTAAAGGAACTATGTGAGGCTAAAGGAATCTCTGGAGATGAGAAAGAAGCTACTAGAGTAATGAAGAAGTATTTAGAAGGTTATGCTGATGAATTTACCTATGATAACCTAGGTTCAATTATTGCCATTAAAAAAGGTAGCAGTGATCTAAGGGTTATGCTAAGCGGTCATGTAGATGAAGTAGGTTTTGTTGTTAGCAAGATCGAAAAAGAAGGATACCTAAGAATGACACCGGTCGGAGGATGGTGGGCACATGTGCTTCCGGCTCAAAGGGTAAGTGTAGTAACTAAAGAAGGTAAGGTCTTTATGGGCGTTATCGGTTCGGTCCCTCCCCACAACCTAACACCAGAAGTTAGAAAAAGGGTTATGGAACTTAAAGATCTATATGTTGACTTAGGAGTTAAAGATAAAGAGGAAATAGATAGTTTAGGTATCTGTATTGGTGATAGCATTGTCCCATATAGTGAATACTTTGCTATGACTAATAAAGATTATGTTTGTTGTAAGGCCTTTGATGACCGTATTGGGGCGGCGGTATGTGTTGAGGTAATGAGAAACTTAAAAGACAAGGAACATCCAAACACTCTTTATAGTGTTGGTACTGTTCAAGAAGAGGTTGGTTTAAGAGGTGCGAGGACTGCTACTTATAAAGTAAAACCAGATCTTGCTATAGCAATCGATGTGACCATGTCACATGATATCCCAAGTGATAACAAGCATGATACTAAACTTGGAAATGGTGTAGCCATCTCCATTTTAGATGGAAGTGCAATTGGTCATAAGGGATTAATTAAATACTTAGCAGATCTTGCTAAAGAGAAAAATATTAAAATTACTTACGATTCACTTCTAGGTGGAGGAACAGATTCTGGAGAAATCCATAAATCATTTGAAGGGGTAGTCAACTTAACTCTGTCTATTCCTTGTCGCTACTTCCATTCACACAATTCAATTATAAACTTAAAAGACTATCAAGCCTGTATTGACTTGATTACTGAATTCATTTTAAGACTTGATGACAAGCTTTTAGAAGAATTGAAGAGTAGTAACCAGTAATTACCTCTAATATAGAAAATACACAGAGTGTATCCTCATAATTGATTTAATAAGGAGTATAAGTTATAATTTCTTAAGGTGGTTTTATGCTAAAAAGAATTAGTTTTTATATATTAGTATTATTTTCCTTTGCCTTTTTGTTCTCTTGTTTTGGAGATAAAGACATAGATAATGAATATACAGTGAGTTTTTATTTTGTTCAGGGAGAAGAAATAAAAGAATATTCACAGATTGTTAAACATGGTGAAGATCTTGATTTTATGTTACCTCTAAACGAACATGAGATTGAAGGTATGTATTTTACTAGCTGGAAGTTAAATAATTTTTCTTATTCTGAAGGTCAAAATTTTAGGGTATCAAGAGTTAATAGTGACAGAGAATATACATTTCATCCTCACTTTGAAGAGGGTTATGTTTTTAATGAGTTTATTCTTAAACTCTTAGAAGAGGAAAAATGTGAAATAGTTGATGGTAGTGAAGTTTGTAAGGAAGTTAACGAATTTGAAATAACTGGGGTTGGAGCAAAGTATAAAAACCTAGAAAACTATATAATCCCAGAATATGGCTTAAATGAAATTAAAATAACTCGTATAGGTAATAATTCCTTTAGAGAACTTGATAACTTGAGAGCGATTGAACTTTCAAACAACATTACTCGTATCGGTGATGGTGCTTTCCTGGGTTGTACCAGTCTAGAAGAGATAGTTCTTCCAAATTCTGTTGTATATCTAGGCAGGGATTCTTTTATGAATGCCAAGAGTCTAGTTAATGTGCAATTATCTAACAGTCTAATTAATCTTAATGATCGAGTATTTTCTGGTGCCTCCTCATTAACACAAATATATTTACCTTCTTCAATAAAGCAACTTGGCAACAGTACTTTTTCAGGCTGTGAGAACTTAGCAACAATAAATCTAGAAAACATTACATCGATTGGAAACTACACCTTCTCTGGTTGTAATAGTCTAGTCAGAGTCATTTTATCTAATGGTATCACTGATATCGCTCAGGGAAGCTTCTCCAATTGTAAGAATTTAGAAGAGATTGTCCTCCCTGATAATCTGATCCGCATCAGGGATTTTGCCTTCATGGGTTCAAGTAAACTTAAGAATATTTATATCCCTAAAGGTGTGCTTACTATAGGTTTTTCTGCTTTTAGGGACTGCGATGCACTAGAAGAGATAAGACTTGGTCATTCCTCGGAGCCTGCAAATTGGCCTACTCTAGAAACTAATGCCTGGCATGGTAATGTAAATGCTAATATAGTTTGGGGCGCTAGTAGATAGTCAAGTCATACCGAGTTAAGTTAGAATTTTAAATTAAGAGGGCAAGTTTATAACTTACCTTTTTATATATAATTAATGAATAAGTTAAAAATCCATATTTAGCAATAAAATGTTGACTGTGCTAAAAAAACTGGGTATACTACTATTAGCACGTTTTCAGAATGAGTGCTAAAAGGGGTGAATAAGTGAATAAGATAAGTAGGAGGGATCTAGTTCTTAAATACATTATCGAACAATTTATTAAAACTGCTCAACCAGTCGGATCTAAGAGTTTGCTTAAGAATTATGATTTAAACTATTCAAGTGCTACTATTAGAAACGAAATGCATGAACTTGAAACTATGGGGTATATCGAGAAGACTCATACTTCTAGTGGACGGGTACCAAGTGCAAAGGGCTATCGATATTATATTGATTATCTAAGGGATGAAAGACTTACCGAAGAATCAAAGAATAAATTAAAAATAGTCGTAGCCAATCAAAACAGCAGGGTGAATGAGGTCTTAAGACATAGCTGTGCTATCTTGAGTGAAATGACTTCACTTACATCGATAATGATCGGCCCTGATAGGTTAAACCAACTTTTAAATAAAGTAGAGTTAATACCAATAGACGAAAACAATGCACTCTGCATTTTCATTACCGGGGACGGACATGTTGAACACAAATTATATAAGATACCTCAGGGTATTGATCCTGCAGATGTTGAGAAATGCGTTGATATTCTAAATGATCGTTTGAAAGATACTCCAATATATGGCTTAGTTGAGAAAATGCTGACTCTGGCACCTGTATTATCATCATATATTGAAAACTATGAAATCATTATTAAAGTCTTTATTGATTTGTTCAAACAAATGAACAATGAAAAAGGTGGTGTCTGGGGTACTAGTAACCTGCTAGATCAGCCAGAATATGCCGGAGACATTAATAAGCTAAAGAAGATGGTAGAACTAGTCGAAAGTAATAACGTTTGGAAGTTTATCTCTAATAACAAGAAAAAAGAAAAGATAAGTGTCCAAATCGGAGTAGACAACGAATTACAAGATGTAAGTGTTGTTAGTGCTAATATCAATATCAAAGGACAAGACGGAGGGAAAATAGCCCTTGTCGGTCCTAAGAGGATGGATTATTCAAAAGTTATTAGTGCGATGGAATTTTTATTAGATCAACTAGATCTAACATATGGACAGGAAAGCGAGGAAGAAGATGACTAAAGAGACAGCAGAGCAATTAGACAGCGAAATTGAAAACCAAATCGAAGAAGAACTTGAAGAACAATTAGAAGAAAAACAAAGCAAAGATGTTAAGAAAGATAAAAAGGATAAAACCAAAACTAAAAAAGATATTGTAAAAGAATTACAGACTAAACTAGAAGAAAGTGAAGATAAGTATTACCGCGTTCTAGCAGAGATGAAGGACTTACATAAGACTTATCAAAAAGAAAACCTAGTTGCTGTTAAATATGTAACTCATGACCTTATGTTAGAGTTACTACCTATGTATGATATTTTTTCTCTAGTACTTGAGAACAAAAATATCCCAGCAGAGGTAAGCGGTTATTTTAAGGGCTTTGAATTGGTATTCAACCAATTTAAGCAAATATTGGAAAATCATGATGTTAGTGAAATAGTGACTAATGTTGGTGATGAGTTTGACTATAACATTCACAATGGTGTAGAGAGTATCGAGGTGGAAGACGAGAGTAAAATTAATACTATTAGTAGAGTTTTACAAAAAGGATTCAAGATCGGTGGCAAGGTACTAAGACCAGTCTCGGTTGAAGTATTTGTTAACAAGAACCAAGAAGAAGAAGAAGAACATGAATGCGAATGTGGTTCACATTGTTGCAAGGAAGAACCAAAAGAGAGTCATAGTTGCTGTCATGACTGCCAGTGTGAAGAAGAGTATGAAGTGGAAATTGAATCTGATGAGGATCATTTACAATTCAATGAAGAAGTCATTAATGAAAATATGAAAGGGGAAAATATAAATGGCTAAAGAAATTATTGTCGGAATCGACCTTGGAACAACTAACTCAGTTGTTTCATACATGCAAGCGGATGGGAAATGGAAAGTTATCCCTAACCCAGAAGGAAAGAATACTACTGCTTCAGTAGTAGCTTTCAAAAAAAGTGGAGAGGAAATCGTTGGTGATGGCGCTAAAAGACAAAGCGTTACTAACCCAGATACTGTAAGCTCTATTAAAAGAAAGATGGGTAGTAATGATAAAGTTCATGTAAACTGCCTAAACAAGGATTTCACACCACAAGAAATATCAGCTAAGATTATTCAATACATGAAAAACTATGCTGAAGAAAACTTAGGACAAAAAATAACTAAAGCAGTTATCACTGTTCCTGCATACTTTAATGATGCTCAAAGACAAGCTACTAAAGATGCTGGTAAAATTGCTGGTCTAGAAGTAGAAAGAATTATCAATGAACCAACAGCAGCTGCGCTTGCTTATGGTATTGAAAATAAGAAAGATCAAACCATCTTAGTTTATGACTTAGGTGGTGGAACATTCGACGTTTCTATCCTTGAAATAGGTGACGGTACTTTTGATGTTGTTTCAACCGCTGGTATTAATGACTTAGGTGGAGATGACTGGGATAATGTTTTAATTAACCACATGGTTCAAGATATTAAGAGTCAATATAGCATTGACCTAAGTAAAGAAAAAATGGCTATGCAAAGATTAAAAGATGCTGCAGAAAAGGCTAAAATTGATCTTTCAGGGATGGTTGAAACAAACATTATGTTACCATTTATCTCAATGTCTAAAGATGGTCCGATCAACTATGAATCTACCATTACTAGAGCTAAATTTGAAGAAATGACAAGAGACCTACTAAAGAGAACTGAAGGACCAGTAAATCAAGCACTTAAAGATGCTAAAATGGATCCTAGTGAAATTGATGAAGTATTACTAGTAGGTGGTTCTACTAGAATGCCAGCAGTTCAAGAAATGGTTAAAAAACTACTGGGTAAAGAACCTAATAAATCAGTTAACCCTGATGAAGCTGTAGCTATTGGTGCTGCAATTCAAGGTTCAATCCTAGCAGGAGATATTAAGGATATCGTTTTATTAGACGTTACTCCGCTTTCTCTAGGTATTGAAACACTTGGGGGAGTTATGACTAATTTAATTACTAGAAACACTACAATTCCAGTAACTAAATCTCAAATCTTCTCAACCGCAGATGACAATCAACCTGCAGTAGATATCGTAGTCTATCAAGGTGAAAGACCAATGGCTAAAGACAATAAGTTGCTAGGTCACTTCAAACTAGAAGGTATTAAACCTGCTAGAAGAGGAGAACCAAGAATTGAGGTTAGCTTCAATATTGATAGAAACGGTATTGTAAATGTTAAAGCTAAAGACTTAGACACTAATAAAGAACAATCTATTACTATTCAAAGTAGTGGAGGACTATCTAGTGAAGAAATAGATAGAATGATAAAAGAAGCTGAAGAAAACAAAGAAGCAGATGAAAAGAGAAAAGAAGAAGTAGAATTAAGGAATAAGGCAGAGAGTTATATTAATACCATTGATCGCGGTCTTGAAGAACAAAAAGATAAGATTGATGAAAAACAAAAGAAAGAAACTGAAGAGTTAAGAGATGAACTTAAAAAAGCATTAGAAACTAATGACTATGAAACTCTTAAGAATAAAATTAAACAGTTAGAAGATGCTGCTGCAATGATGTCTCAATATGCAGCCGAGCAAGAAAGCCAAGCAGCTGGACAAACAGAAGGACCAAGTGAAACTAAAGAAGAAGACGTAGTCGATGTTGATTATAGCGAAAAAGAAGAATAATTTATTGAGGGGTGTTTAAATGGCTAAGAGAGATTATTATGAATCTTTAGAAATAGATAAAAATGCTTCTCAAGATGAAATAAAAAAAGCTTATCGTAAATTGGCAAAGAAATATCACCCTGACTTGAATAAAGAACCTGGAGCCGAAGAAAAATTCAAAGCGGTTCAAGAAGCTTATGAGATACTAAGTGATGAATCCAAAAAGGAACTTTATGATCGCTATGGTCATGCCGGGGTTGACCCGAGTGCTGCTGGCGGAGCCGGCGGCTTCGGGGGCTTTGGCTTTAATGAGTTTGATGTAGGCGATATTTTCTCTTCTTTCTTTGGTGGTGGCTCTAGAACCTATAGCAATGCACCAAGAAAGGGAGAAGATCGCTTCTTAAGAATGGAAATCTCCTTTATCGAAGCAGCATTTGGCATTAAACGTAGCATTATTTTAAACGTTGATGAACAATGCTCTAATTGTAAAGGTAGCGGAGCTGAAAATAAAAGTGATATAGAAGATTGTTCAACTTGTAAAGGGTCTGGTAAGATTAGGACCCAACAAAGGACAATGTTTGGAGTCTTTGAAACTAGCAACACCTGTCCTTATTGCAAGGGATCAGGAAAAACTGTCAAGAATAAGTGTAATACCTGTAAGGGTGAGGGATATGTTCAGAAGAAGGTTACTGTCGAGGTTGATGTTCCTGCTGGTATAAGTAGCGGACAACAACTACGTATTTCGGGTCGAGGTGACCGCGGATTAAACGGAGGCCCTAACGGTGACTTGTACATAGAAATAGTTGTTTCTAGACATAAACATTTTGAAAGAAAAGGTAATGATGTTTATATCACTATACCTATTTCTTATGTTGATGCAGTGCTTGGTACTAAGGTAGATGTTCCTACTATCCATGGCGATGTTGAAGTCGAGATTCCAGCCGGAGTTCAAAACTATCAAAAACTAAGGATAAAGGGTAAGGGCATTAAGAGCCTTAAGGGTAGCTCTATCGGGGATCAATATGTTATTTTAGATATAGCAGTACCAAATAAATTATCCAAAAGTGAGAAAGACTTATATATGAAACTTAGAGAACAAGAACAATCTAAGGAAACATTATTTGAAAAGTTTAAGAAAACTTTTAAACTTAAATGAAACACTAAAAGTAGACTATAAAGGTCTACTTTTTTAATCTATACAAATATCATACTGAAAAAGGAGGGATACCCCTCCTTTTTATTTAACTACTATATTAATTATCTTATTTGCTACATAGATGATTTTTACAATTTCTTTTCCTTGTGTATGAAGTTTAACATTTTCAATATCAAGTGCTAATTCTTTAACTGTTGCCTCTTTCTCATCCTTGTTAATAGGAAGAGTAGCTCTTAGTTTACCATTTACTTGAACTGCTATTTCGACTTGTTCATCTTCAATTAAACTCTTATCGACTTTAGGCCACTTTTCTAGATGGATACTAGTATCATTGCCACTGTCCTTCCAAAGTTCCTCGCTAAAGAAAGGTGCGAATGGTGCAAGTATTTTTATAAAAGTACTGGCGCATTCTTTAAGTAGCTTTATGTTGATTGGTTCAGCGAATTGTTCATACCTTACTAACTCATTCATAAACTCCATTGTTTTAGAAATAGCGGTATTAAACTGTAACTTATCTAGGTCTTCTTCAATACCTAGAACAGTCTTATTCATAACAGTTAATAACTTTTTCTCTGTATCATTTACTTTGGTAGTCTCTTCTCTATCAATATCATTTAATCTTTCAAAGAAACTTTCAATCCTGGAGAAGTAACGGGCCATAGCACTTATTCCCTCATCCTTCCAAGGACCACCCTCAAGGTAAGAAAAACCAAACATCAAGTAACATCTAAAAATATCAGCGCCGTATTCTTTAATAAATTGATCAGGAATAACAGTATTGCCTTTAGATTTAGACATCTTGTTTCCATCACTTCCTAAGATCATCCCTTGATGTCTTAGTTTACTAAATGGTTCACTAAATGATAGGTAACCTAAATCTTTTAATACCTTAGTAATGAACCTGGCATATATTAAATGCATCGCTGCATGTTCGTTACCACCGATGTATAAGTCAACCGGAAGCATCTTATTAACAATATCTTTATTAAATGCTTCTTTATCATTATGAACATCAGGATATCTTAGGAAATACCAGCTAGAACATACAAAAGTATCTAGTGTATCTACTTCTCTTTTAGCAGGCCCTTTACACTTAGGGCAAGCACAATTTATAAATTCTTCGCTCTTAGCTAGAGGAGATTTTCCATCAGGTTTAAACTCAACATCATAAGGTAGTTTGACCGGTAAGTTTTCATAAGATTCGGGTACTATACCACAGGTGTCACAATACACGATAGGTATTGGTGAACCCCAGTACCTTTGTCTAGATACTAACCAGTCTTTTAGACGGTAGTTTGTCATAAACTGACCCTTATTATCTTTTTCTAAGTCTTTAGTAATAGTTATTTTAGCTACCTCACTAGTTAAGTTGTTATAACCTAGTGAGTTTATTAAAGTGCCCTGCTCAGTCATAGGTAGAACGTCATTATCTCCATTTTTAATAACTTGCCTAATTGGTAAGCCAAACTTAGTAGCAAATTCAAAGTCTCTGGTGTCATGAGCGGGAACTGCCATAACACACCCAGTCCCATAACCTTCTAGAACATAATCAGAAATCCAGATTGGTACTTCTTCTTTAGTTATTGGATTAATAGCGTATGAACCGATGAATACCCCGGTTTTTTCCCTATCTGTTTCCATTCTCTCAATCTCTGAAAAGGTGGAAGTCTTCTTGATGTAAGCATCAACTTCTTTTTGATAATTTTCTTTAGTTAGTTTACTGACTAAGTCATTCTCTGGTGAAAGTACAACATAGGTAACACCTGCTAGAGTATCAACTCTAGTAGTAAATACTTTAATATCAATATCTTGATCTTTAACTTTAAAAGAAACTTCACTTCCAATGGATTTGCCAATCCAGTTAAGTTGAGTTTTCTTGGTAGAAGAAGGCCAGTCTAGATCTTCTAAATCATTAATTAGGTCTTCGGCATAGTCAGTTATCTTAAAGAACCACTGAGATATCTTTTTTTTACTTACTACCGATTCACAGCGGTCGCAAGTGCCATTCTTAACTTGTTCATTAGCAAGTACAGTATTACAACTAGGACACCAGTTAACTGGTGCTTCTTTTTTATAGGCTAGGTTATTTTCATAAAGTTTTAAAAATAACCACTGGGTCCACTTGTAGTAGTCTTCAGTGTGTGTTTCAAGTGAATAGTTCCAGTCATAATCTCCACCCATTTCTTCTAATTGAAGTTTCATGGTTTTGATGTTACTAGCAGTAGAATCATGCGGATGAATACCGTGCTGAATAGCAAAGTTTTCTGCAGGTAAGCCAAAAGCATCAAACCCCATTGGATGAAATACGTTATAACCCTTCATCCTCTTAAAACGTGAATATGTATCAAGCGGAGCATAATTATACCAATGCCCGATATGCAGGGTAGAACCAGAAGGATAGGAAAACATCTCTAATAGATAGAATTTTTCTCCCTTACCTTTAGGGTTATAAGCATAAAGATTTTCATCACGCCACTTCTTTAACCATTTTTGATCAATACTTTGATTGTATTTCATCAGTCCCACTCCTTATTGGTTTATTATTTGTTAATTTTAACAAACGATTAAAAACAAGTTCATTAAGAACTTACCTACGTATTGTATTACAAAAACACTTAAAAGTGAAGTAAAAGCATTGCTAAAACTATGCTTGGATATGTAAAAACTCAGTGAAATTTGTTATAATCAGTAAAGGTGATAAATATGGAAACAGGATTAATTATATTACTAAGTATAAACCTAGTTATTTTACTAGTTATTTTATTTAAAGTATTTTTAAGTAAAGGACTAGATGAAAACAGTGTTAGTCTTAATATAATAAAGAATATTAATGATGAAAACGAAAGAAACAGGGCATCTCTTACTAACTCATTAAATGAATTTAGAAAAGAAATGAATGATGTTTCTGAAAGACTTAATAAGAAAAGTAATGAAGATAGGGAAGCACTTAATAATGAGTTTGAAAAGGTAAGAACCAACTTGGAAACTAAACTTGAAAACGAGTTTAACAAAGTTAATAAAACATTCGTTGCTAATAATGAAAAGCTTGAAAAGATTAATAAGGAATTTAGGGAAAGTGAGATTAAGGTTACCAGGACTATTAATGAGAACTTAAAAGAAATAAATGAAAGAGTAGAGTTAAGTCTAGAGAAAGGGTTTGAGAAAGCTAATAAGACTTTTATAAATATAACCGAAAAAATTACTAAAATTGATGAGGCTCAAAAAAATATCGAGAATCTATCAACCGAGATTATCTCCCTTCAAGATGTTTTAAATGATAAGAAAGCCAGGGGTAGCTTTGGAGAAGTTCAACTTAGTTTACTTCTAAATGCTAATTTTGGAGAAAATAACACTGACTTATTTGAACTACAAAAAAGTTTACCTAACGGCAAAATAGTAGACGCTTATTTAAAGATGCCGGATCAATACGGTAACATTGCTATTGACTCTAAGTTTCCTTTAGAAAACTACCGTTTATTAAAGGATGAAGAGTTAAGTGAAAAAGAGCAAAATGAAGCTAAGAAGAGGTTCATACAAGACGTTAAAAAACATGTTAATGATATATCTAGCAAATACATCATTGAAGGTGTTACTGCCTCTCAAGCGATTATGTTTATTCCTAGTGAAGCAGTATTCGCAGAAATCAATGCTTATTATGATGAATTAATTGTTTATGCCAATAGATATAATGTCTCAATTACCTCTCCGACTACTTTAATGGCTCTGTTAAAAGTTGTCTTACTTGTTTATAAGGATTATCGCTTAAATAAAAATGCTAAAATAATCGCAGAAGAGCTAACTAAACTTGGTAAAGACTTTAAATTATATAGCAAGAGATGGGCTGCTTTACAAACACGGATAAAACAAGTTAGTGAAGAGGCTAAAAAGATAGATATAACTACTGGTAAAATCACTAATAAGTTTAATGAAATATCGGATGGGTTTATTTCTACAACTTCCAAGGAAGAATTGGAAGAAGTTAAGGGTTAGTAATTTATCTTTAATAATTTAGGGTAATAAATTTTAGATAATTAGTAAACCTAAATAAGAGCTTATAAAATCAAAATAATGAATAATGTACTTAGTGATTGTAAAAAATATTACTTTACTGTATTATCTTTAAACACTGGAGGAAACTAAATGAAAAAACTTGAACTGGATATGGAAAAATGGTTATTTGCTAACCTAGACAGAGTCAATCAAATTAGAGAACAAAGTGATAAGGTAGTAATTTTAGTTTCGGGTGCAAGCGCTTCTGGCAAGACCTATTCTAGTAATATCTTACTAGATAAATTAGAAGGTCATGGCCATAAATGCTTGCTTTTTTCTACCGATAATTACTACAAAGGACTGGCAAGAATGCTAGCCTTTCAAGTAAATAAAAACTTTTATGAAAAGTCTTTAGATGAAGAGTTACTAGCAAGTCACATAAGAAGTGTTATCAAAAGTGCTTCATTTGATGAAAAGTTTAGTGAAGGAAATATTGCTAAACTAAGAAAAGTACTAAGTGACAATAACTATGAAAATCATGACACGTTACTAGAATATATTATAACGGAATTTAAAAGGGCTAATTTTGATGAACCAGACGCAGTTAACCTAGAAGGACTAAGCAAAGATATTAATACTCTATTAAATAATGGTAGTATTATTATCCCTAGCTATTCAATGATTACAAGTGAAGTAGAACTTCTAGAAGAAAATAGAAAATATGGTAAGGACTATGATGTTATAATTTTAGATGGTATTTACTCTCTAAATGACATAGTAGTTAATAGCTTTGATTCCAATATACAAATTAGGAACTTCCTAGATAGTGATAATAAAACCCTTTTAGTTAGAAGACTAAAAAGAGATATAATCGATGGCAGGAGTTCAATGACTCCAGAAACAAATCTTTTTATCGCTCTAGATATTGTTATCCCAGCCTTTGAAAAACACATTTTAGAGGATAAAGAAAAAGCAGACTTTATCTTAATCTCTAAATACACCTTAATGGAGGCTAAAGCTCCAAAAGACATTTCTATTCAAGAGAAGGTAAGTGTTACCCAAAATGAATTAGAGAGCATTCTAGAGATGATTAAAGATCATGAACTAATTAATGAAACTATAGAGAGTGATTACTTCTTTGCTAATAGTTATCACTTAAAATTTGAAAAACAACACTTAATTAGAGTTAGGGAGGTTGAGGATAAACCCCTTTCACTAATCCACAAGAGCATTAATGAAAGAAGACTTGATGGTAAAATCGTTAGACCTCAACAAATATTCATTGAAAAAGGTCAGTTTGGAAACATTTATAAAGATATGGATTCGCTAGTTAAATCCTTTAAAAAGAGTCACTTTCATGTCTTATGTAAAGTTATTAAAAAAAGAAAAGAATATAAGATTGATGATGTAACTCTTCATATAGACCGAGTAGACGGTCTTGGATTCTTTATTGAGTTTTGTGTCTTCGATCGAAATGATATAAATAAAATTAATGCACTTAAGAGAAAGTTTGGCTTAAGTAATAAGAGTAAAGTAAATTCTTACTTTGAAGAAAAGATGAATAGTGTTAACAAAGAGAATGAACTTAAATTCCTTTTAACTAGGGTACCTAAAGAAATAACAACTTTTAAGAAGATTAATCAATCATACTTAAATATTAAGAGTTATCGAAATCGCAAAAAGATTGAAAAGGTTATTGAAGATAAACTTGATTGGTCTAAGATCCATCAAGCAAGACTTAGAGTGGTAGATGATGAGTGTTATTATTTGACTCTAAAAGGTGAGGGAGATAATTCTCGTTTTGAGTTAGAACATCAAATAGATTATTACTCCTATAAGGAATTATTAGAATTAGAAACTATAGGTAGTATCTCTAAAAAGAGGGCTAAGTATAAGTTAAATAATGACTTAGTTATGGAAATAGATGTTTATGATAATGGTTTAATTCTAGGGG
>DUOF01000066.1 GCA_012839015.1 bacterium | reverse complement strand
TAACGATGTGGTGGTTGCCAAAAATGCAGTAGTAAAAGACTCGATCCTTTTACCCGGAGTCATTGTAGAGGATGGCGCAAGGGTTTACAAAGCTATTGTCAATGAAATCTATGTAATAGAGAAGAGTGAAGTTATTAATGAAGTGCAACAGGAAATTATCCTGATAAGCGAATAAGAGGTGACTATATGAACAATGTACTAGGCATTATTAACCTACATCATAATTACGTTTTTGGAGAACTAAGCAGGAAGAGAACACTGGCTACCATGTCATTACTAGGACGTTATTATTTCATTGATTTCCCGCTTTCAAATTTCACCAATTCAGGAATTAATACTATTGAAATACTAGTAAAGGAAAAGCCATCATCACTTTTCAAACACCTCAATCTAGGTGCTAAAGAATGGGCTGTTAATACTAAGACGGGCGGAATTAATCTAATGTACAATCAAATCATTGATGACAGGGACAGTAAAAACAGCGACCTAAGCAACATGATTGAAAATAAACTATTTATCGAAAACAAAGACGTCGACTACGTAGTCATTGCGCCCTGCCACGTCATTGGGAATATTGATTATAGAAAAATTGTGGAAAGTCATAAACAAAGCGGAAATGAAATTAGTATTGTTTACACAAAAACTAAGGAGAAGGAGAAGTATAAGGGCCTAGATAAGATAATACAAAGAGATGGAGTAATCGAGAGTATAAAAATTGATGATAATGAGGACTGTGTTATCCTAGAAATTTTTGTTATCAACAAAGATAAATTACTCGAGTTACTTAACTATGCCAAACACCTAGATAAGGAAACTTCTCTAAAAGAACTGATTTACTACTTCGCCAAGAAAGAAAAGATGAATTTATATAATTTAGAAGAGTTTGTCAGGTGTTTTAGGAGTCTAAATAACTATATTGAATATAGTATTGAACTACTGGACAAGGATAAATTAGCTCTTTTATTTAATAAAAAGGGTACGATATATACTAGAACTTATGATGAAATGCCGACTAGGTATGGCGCGTATGCTGATGTAAGCAACTGTTTAATTGCTAATGGATGTATTATTAATGGGACGATAACCAATTCCATCATTGGAAGAGGGGTAGAGATCGAAAAAGGTGCTATAGTATCTAATTCGATTATTTATTCTCGTGCTAAAATAAAATCTGGCAGTTATGTCGAGGGAAGTATTGTAGAGAAGGATGTAATAATTGATGAAAACGATCAAAGGAAAGGAAATATAAATAAACCAATTTATATTAGTTAATTATTTTTAATTATATTAACTCTACCTATAATTGGTATCCTCCAAACTTTTCTAATACAAACACAATACATCGCATATATCAAAACAATATATACGCTAAATTTAAATATAATAACAACAAGTAAACCAAAAACAGGTATTAGCCCAATAACTTTATTTAAACTAATTACCAATAAGTTAAATAAAAATAAAACTAGGCCCTGATTAGCATAATACTTACCTAGTTTAGAATTGCTAACAAACACCAAAGGAATTAAAAAACAAAGATATGAAAACAGATATGAATACTTGTATTTTTCATAATCTTTTTCATCTATCATTCTTTTCATATAATGATCACCAACTCATTTTATTTATCTACTAGCAAAAAGATGCATCCGCATCTTTTGTGTACACATACTAGTATGTAATAAAGTTTATTTAAACCTTATTTGTGGCAGATAATCTCTACCATATTTTTTCCAAATAGAAGAAACGATATCAGCTGCATCACTTAACTCATTACCTCTCTTGGTAACTAAAAGGTTGATAACCTTGTCTTCATATTCTACATATACATTAGGAAATCCAGCTTCCTTAAGAAGAGTCTTAATATCCTTTTCATTCACCTTTAAATTATCTAAATACTGAATGTATTCTAGTGCAACACTCTTTTCTTCGACACTGGACATTGGCGAGGCAATAATATCATATTGCTCATGGACTAATCTTAGTCTTTCTTCTTCTTTTTCCAAATTAAGACTCACAAAGTAAGCTTCTTCACCATCACCTACGTTTACATTTTCATCGATAGGATTATTAGGTATTTCTACCGGTGGTAGCAACACATAATAAACCCCAAGAATTAATACTAAACTAAAAAGTGATAGAAATGATATTAACTTACGATTCTTCATACATATTCCCCCTTATTATAATGTACTTTAATCGCTATCAATATATTCATACCACTTTTTATTTATACGTTTTTATTTATAATTTTATTTTTGGCTTATCCTCTACTATATGGCAGTGTCGACATCTTGCCTCATAGGACTCACTTGCACCAATTAATATGATTGGGTCCTTATAACTAGCAGGCTTATTATTAACTAGTCTTTGTGTAATGGTTGCCGGTGCTCCGCATTTGACACAAATTGCACTTAATTTTGTAACAAACTCTGCTCTAGCTAAAAGTTCACTCATAATATAAAATGGTTTTCCTTTAAAATCTTTATCAAGTCCTGCTACCATAACCCTTATTTGTTTATCTGCTAACATTTCGCAGATAGGTATTATATTTTCATCAAAAAATTGAACTTCATCAATTGCCACCACATCCGTATCATCTTCAATAAACTTTAGAATATCCTTACTCCTACTAATTGAATAACATTTTATCTTATTACCTTTATGTGAGGCTATTTCATCCTCGCTATAACGATCATCAATTAGAGGTTTAAAAACAATTATGTTTTTCTTAGCATATTCTAGTGTATTAATTCTTCTGATCAACTCTTCGCTTTTCCCAGCAAACATACACCCACAAATAACTTCAATCCACCCTGAAGAATATTGTTTATACATAGTTCACCTTACTTACTAGTGCTTCCGATACCGCCAGTTCGCTCTTGTCTACTAGCGTTATCATTATCACTAACGTAATACCTTGTATAGATCCCTTGGGCTATTCTAGATTTTTCACTAACGTCTTTACCTTCCGTAAAGTTTTTCCAAACCTTATCGCCATGATTATGGAAGGCAACCATTATATGCCCTTCATTATCTTTGTTATTATAATAATCGGCATCAATAATACCGACCTGGTTACATAGTCTTACATTGAATTTGAATCCGGTGCTACTTCTTACATACATACTAAATATTTCATCACTATTCATACTTACTTTATATCCTGTTGGTACAACCAGTCTCTCATTTTCTTTTAGTTCAAAATCATATGGAGCATAAAAGTCGTATCCTGCAGAGGAGTTAGTACCTCTTCTAGGACTTGGTAGATCTTCATACAATTCTTTTATCTTTGATTCGCTAAATCTACCAGGATTTAGTTTCTCTACCGCACCCCTGAAGACTTCAAAGGAAACCTTCTCTATTCTCCTGTTTTTCCTTCTCTCCTCTTCTATTTTGTTTAAGACTTCTAACACTTTTTCTTCCATAAATACTCTCCTTTTCACTACTAATATTATACCATAATCGGCACCTAAATGGGTCCTAAATTACATAAAAAAAGCAGCTATTAAGCCACTTCTTCATCAACTAAAACCGCCCTGATTCTCCTTACTCCTGCAGAAGAACTTTGCTCTTTTTGAATAACAAATTTACCAAGTTCTCCGGTGTTTTTAACATGTGGACCATCACACAATTCGGAGGAGTAATCGCCTACAGAGTATACTTTTACTTTGTCTAGATTATATTTGTCTTTGAATAAACCAATCGCTCCCTTTGCAGCAGCTTCTTCGTAAGTTAACTCTTCCATAGTGACATCAATTTTTTGATTGATTATATCATTAACTCTATTTTCTATTTCATCTAACTCTTCCTTCTCAACCTTACGGTTAAAAGAAAAATCAAACCTTAAACGTTCAGGAGTAATGTTACTACCCTTTTGTTCCACGCTCTCACCAAACTTTTCTCTTAAAGCAGCGTGAAGCAGGTGTGTTGCAGTGTGTAATTTAGTTGTAGCTTCTGAATTATCAATAAGACCACTCTTAAACTTATCCTTAGCGCCCTCTCTGGATTTTTCTTGATGTATTTTGAAATGTTCTTCAAATCCTTTGGTATCAACGATTAGGTTTTCTTCTTGGGCCATTTCTATGGTAAATTCTAAAGGAAAACCATAAGTATCAAATAGTTTAAAGGCTAGATTTCCAGGAATCGTGTTACCATCAAGGCGACTCACTATTTTGTTAAACTCCCTAACACCTTGATTTATTGTTCTGTTAAAAGATGCCTCTTCTTTAGCAAGTTCATCATAAATGAATTGCTCATTATCCTTAAGTACACTATACCAGTCACTGTAGTTATCAACAACGACCTTAGCAAGTGTAGAAAGTGAAGCCTCCTCTACACCGATATTCTTTAGGTGTCTAATAGCCCTTCTAATAATCCTTCTTAAGATGTATCCCTGATCGGTGTTTGAAGGGGTAACACCCTTTTCATCCCCTAGGACAAAGGTGGCCGTTCTAATATGATCGGCAATAATTCTAAAACTCTTCTTATTCTCTTCAGAGTACTTTTGATTAGATATCTCTTCTATTTTCCTTATGGTATCTTTAAATACAGGAGTGTCATAAACAGACTCAACACCGCTAAGGGTTGAAAGAATTCTTTCTAATCCCATACCGGTATCAACATTTTTTTGTTTTAACTTAGAGAAAGTGCCGTCACTTTCCTTGTAGTATTCCATAAAAACATTATTCCAAATTTCAACGTACTTACCGCAGTCACAAGCCGGCGAGCACGAATCACTACATTTTTCTTTACCAGTATCATAGAAAATCTCAGTATCAGGTCCACATGGACCGGTAATTCCAGCAGGTCCCCACCAGTTATCTTTCTTGCCTAAGAAGTATAAGTTTTCTTCACTAATGCCAAGTTCTCTCCACTTGTTATATGAAACCATATCTCTTGGTGCATCCTCATCCCCTGCAAAAACAGTACAACTGATCCTGCTAGGATCAATATTTAACCATTCTTTTGAGGTTAGAAATTCATAAGAGTACTCGATTGATTCCTCTTTAAAATAGTCCCCTAGGGACCAGTTTCCTAACATTTCAAAAAAAGTACAGTGAGTGTTGTCCCCGACGTTATCAATATCTATGGTACGCATACATCTTTGTACATTTACTAAACGTTTACCTTGTGGATGACTTTCTCCTAATAAGTAGGGTGTTAAAGGTTGCATCCCGGCAGTAGTAAAAAGGACCGTTGGATCATTTTCTGGAATTAATGATGACGACGGTATTTCTTTATGGTTTTTGGTTTTAAAGAATTCTATATATTTTTTTCTTATTATATTTGCAGTTAAGTTATTACTCATTTATCTATATCTCCTTACTGCATAAAATTATAGCAAATAACTAGTAAAATAAAAAGACTGAACTTGGTTTTAATAAGTTTCAGTCTTAATATTCTTATGCTAGATATCTATCTAAAGCTGCGTCCCAGTTAATTACTTTAATAAAGTTATCAATGTAATCTGCTCTTTTGTTCTGGAACTTTAAATAGTAACTATGTTCCCAAACATCAAGTGCTATAATCGGTGTAAGACCAAATGACAATGGACTGTGTTGATTTGAAGTTTGGATAATAGAAAGTTTATTATCCTTGTCCTTCACTAAGAAGGCGTATCCAGAACCAAAGATCCCTGCCGCTGCCTTTTTAAGTTTGTCCTTAAATTCATCGATAGACCCAAACTCTTCATTGATTGCCTCTAGGAGTTTTCCTTTAGGTTCGTTGTTACCAATACTCATACCAGCGAAGTAGACATCGTGGTTATGGACCCCACCACCGTGTTTTTCAACCTCTATTCTAAGTTTGTCCGGAAGTTCATTAATGTCCGTAAGTAGTTTCTCTAGGGACCAGTCTTGGTACTCTGGATAATTGTCCAGAGCCTTGTTTAGATTGTCTACGTATGCTTGATGGTGCTTGTTATGATGTAGATCAATTGTAGCAGCATCAATGTATGGTTCTAAACCATCTATTGGATATGGTATCTCCTTTAATTTAAATTTATAATTCTTGCTCATTTAGCATTCCTCTTTCTTTATATATATTTATTATTATACATATTATGCTAACTTGAAAGTTTTTTAAGCTTTTCTTTTATATTCTTTATAATCGTGACAGTCGCTAAAAGAAGTGGAAAACCAATCTGGAATATTGATTTAACCCAGGCGTATTTATATTTTAATTCTAATGCCTCTAGTGGACTATCTATGAGTAGTATTGCCATAATCGCTATCAAGAGGAGCACCGGTGCAATCGAAACAGTTAAAGTTATCAAAGTCTCTAACCTTACTAATACTATCCAAAAACTAAAAAAAAGAAGGCTACTGGATAGTAGCAGCAGAGGCTGATGAAGCTAAGGATTATCGTGATATAGATTATAAGTTACCACTAGTAGTAGTAGGATCTGAGGGAGAAGGGATTTCTCGCCTAGTTAGGGAGAACAGTGATTTTAGGGTCAAGATACCTATGGTAGGTAGCGTAAACTCACTAAACGTATCAATCGCTACTGCATTAATCTTGTATGAGGTGTATAACAACAGATTCCCTATCTAAGGAGGAAACATATTGAAAGCCAAAACAATTAGTGATGAAGAACTAGTATATTTAGGTAGAGAGAAAAATCAAGTCGCTATCATTCTAGCTATCTTACCATAAGTGGTTACATACCCATATGATATTTTAATAAGTTCATCCCATACTGAAAGTTGAAATAGGGTTCCTCCTAGTTTTATTGGCAACTTTGAGATTGAAGGTTGTTTTAAAGAAAAATAATCATCTAACCATCTCATGGTTTTGATAAGAATGGGTAGATTATCACTTTTAGTGAATCTATCTATTAAGATGTTGATTTCATCTAAAAACATAGACCTAACAAATTTTCCTCATCACTAAATATTATTATGTCTCCTAGTGGAGATTTATAGGTAGTGTAGTAATTCATAGTTATCCCCCTTAATAATATAGCCTTAATCAATAGTTGTAAGAGTTCTAGTTTTACTTCTATTTCATATCACGTCCATACATGTGACGTTGATAACATACACATATTTCGTAATTCTTGGGTTTTCCTTGGAACCCCATACTTAGAATAATTATCATTGAATATTTTTAATATCAATTCCTTCATCTCTTTATCCTTATCACTTTTATAGTTAAGATGTTTTATGACATAAAAGT
>DUOF01000065.1 GCA_012839015.1 bacterium | reverse complement strand
TAAATCTGTTAATATTTTATTCCAGCCTTTAATTCCTTTAGACCATTTCTTCTCTAAGTCTTCTGCACGAAGGTAAAGAACTTGCAACAAGCTTTCTTTACTCATAAACATACCTTTACCATTGGTTGCTCTTCTTAGACTTGAATTTACTGATTCAACTGCGTTAGTTGTATATATTAACCTTCTTATTTCTTTTGTTTCATAAAACAAACTATATATGTGATTAATATTATTCTCAGCGTATTTTATTATAGTTGGTTTATCTGATTACTTTTTTAAAAATGCTTTATAATAAAGTTCTGCTTCTTTTAATGTTTCTGATGTATATATTTTTTTAAATTCAGCAATTACTTCTTTCTTTAGTTTTTGAGGACAAAGTTTATATAAATTTCTAACTATATGAACTATACATCTTTGGGTTTTAGTAAAAGGAAATACTACTTCTACTGCTTCTTTTAAACCTGACAGACCATCCATAGCTATGTATAAAATATCTTCTACACCTCGGTTTTTTAAATCATAAAGAACTTCAGTCCAAAATGTAGCCGATTCACTTCCATCGCTTATTTCCATACTTAATATTTCTTTTTTTCCTTCTAAATCAACTCCAATTACTACATAAACTGCTACCTTTTTAGCTTCACCTTCAATCTTTACAGTACAGTGAAGACCATCAATATATGCAATCGCATATATTGGTTTAAGTTTTCTTTCTTGCCAAACTTTTACCTTTTCTCTTACACTTGAAATTAATTCACTTATATATGTTTTACTAATCTTTACTTTATATACTTCTTTTAACAACTCTCTTATATCATCTAAACTATTTCCTTTTGAATAAAGCGGTATTGATACATCAGAAAAATCTTCTATTATTCTACTTCTTTTAGGTACTATTACAGGCTCAAATTTTCCATTTCGATCTCTTGGCATATGGACACTTGTTTCAACTCCAGAAGTAGTTTTTACTTCTCTTGGTTTTTCTGTTGTATGTCCATTCTTTTTATTCTCTCCGCCTTTTTCCTCTTTCATAAAAGTTTCAAACTCAGCATCCAAAAGATCTTGATATATCTGTCCTTATAACTCTGAAAACATTTTAGTTACATCTGATGCGGTTTTAAGTTCTCCTGTTGATAATATTAACTTTAATATGTCTTTCTTTATCTCTTCATTACTTTTTTCTTTACTTACTTCTTTACTCATTATAAATACTTCCTCGTTTCTTCACTTTCACTTAGTTCTTCTAATATTTCAAGCCAATCTGTTCTTACGGGATACATATATTTTTCATGACTGGTGACTGCTTCAAGTATACCATTAAACAAATCATCTTCGTCTTTTATTATTTCTCCTTTATTATTTTCTTTTCTAATTAAACGACGATAATCCCATACATTATAATAAGTAAATAGAAGTTTTCTTTTGTTATAAGACAAATTATAAAACCTTTTTATTAAATCTAAATCTTCATTAATAAGTATACTTATAATTTTTATATCTTCGTACTTTTCCTTAAAGTGCTTAAGTTCTTCTTCATGTTTTTCTAAACTTTCGCAGGTATATAAATTAGTTAAATCAGCTGGAAATTTATTAGAAAAATTATTAGGGAGATATTTATTTACCCTATCTATTAATTCAAAATTACTTTCAAGTACTTTAACACCTGCAAAAGTTACTTCAGCTGCTCTTTTACACAGCTTAAGATCTTGAGATACTAAATACAATACTGTATCAACACCACGAGCTCTAATATCTTTAAAAGACCTTAAAAAGAACT
>DUOF01000064.1 GCA_012839015.1 bacterium | reverse complement strand
TTAGGTTAAATACTCCAAGACCTATATTAATTAAACTCATATAACGTAGAAACGTAGTTATGGTAAGAGTAAATTCATTCATATTACCAAATTTTATAATAACACCGATTATAAAAACACTTAAAAAGGCAATTATGAAGTTCATAACTGGTCCTGCGATAGCTACAAGAAGCATCCCTAGTTTCTTTTTTTTGTAGTAGTTTGGGTTAACCATTACTGGTTTAGCCCAACCAAAACCTAAGAATATAAGGGCCAGGGTACCAAAGGGATCCAGGTGCTTCATCGGGTTTAGTGATATCCGACCACTTACTTTAGGGGTTGGATCACCTAACTTATATGAAACAAATCCGTGGGCAAATTCATGCATCGATATAGCAAATAACACCGCTGGAATAATATATAACAAACCTTGTATATCAAACAAATAATCACATCCTAACTTTTCACTTGTTAATTATAACTTATTATTGACTCATTTTAAATGATAAACACAGTAATTATACTTAGCCTTCACCTAATTTATTACTCCAAATAATATATTGATATCTATAGACTTATATAAAAAAAACACCGTTTCCGGTGTTTAGTTTATTAAGTATTAATACTTACATGGTTCTAAGATAATAATTACTAACACTATTACAACTATACTCAAGTCTTAACTTGTCAGATATCATTGCAATAAACTCAGAATTAGTAGGCTTTGCCTTATAGGCGTTGATGGTATAACCAAATATTTCATCAATACTATCAACATTACCCCTATTCCAGGCTACCTCAATAGCATGTCTAATTGCTCTTTCTACTCTTGAGGCAGTAGTTTTATAAATCTTTGCTACCATTGGATATAATACCTTGGTTACTTGGCCTTGAAGTTCGCTATTGTAATACATTTTTTCAATGCCGGTCCTTAGGTAACCCTAACCTTTAATATGGGCTGGGATACCCACCTCATGTAAAATTGAGTTAATGTCTTGGATTAGTTTATTCCTAAACATCTCCTCTTTTGACTCATCGCTATCTTCATTTATCCCAATCGTGTAGAGTCTTTTATTTTTTTCTTTTGAAACGATTTTTAGTTTATTAATTAATGATGAAGTGGTGTATGGTTTCATCACAAATAAATCAATTGACATATCATTCATATATGACAATATATCATCATTAATAAAAGCAGAACTAACAATTATTTTATTAACTTTATTATTGTATTTATTTCTTATTTCCTTTAGGACTTCAAATCCATCTTTAATCGGCAAGACTAAATCTATAAATAAAATATCAATGAATTGACTCTTTTCAATTCTTTCAATACATTCTTTACCGTTTTTCACAATATCAATAAGGTACAGATTAGGTTCATTTTGAACTTCTTTTTTTAATTCTTCTAATAAATTTTGATTCGTTTCGGCTAATAGAACACCAATTTTGTTCATTTCTTTCTTTTTCTCCTTTTTATTTTTTTTAGACGACAAATTACATTGTTTTAAAACATAAACAAAAAAATGCTTAACTACAATAAAATTGTATGAGCATTATAAGACAGAATATTCCTTTTCACGCAAAATTTACTGTCAAGGGATAACATCTTGTTACCCCTTTGTCAATAAAAATATGTTAAATTATGTTAATTTTCTTTATTCGATATTTTTGGTGTTTTTTTAGCATTTAGTTTCAATAAATCGTTTGATTCTACTTCTAATTTGAATTTATTTTTTTCAATTTTTTTAGTAGTTTTCTTTTCCACCTTGTTTTGTTTGATGGTATTTAATAATTTTTCATTTTTCTTATCATAGATTAAATAAATTATTAAATTTATTAAACTTAAAACGGTATAGATTAATACTATAGAGAACATTGCTATCAATAAGTAATTAATAACATCGGCAATTAATGCTTCCCCTAAGATGTTGGGGTTAAATATATTAAGATACTTAAGTTTAGCACTTATATAGGTGATTATTTGGCCGATTGTTAGAGTTATACTACTAACTAAGTAGGCGACTACCCTGTTTTCTCTCCCTAACATGTGTTTTCCAATGGGTAAAATAAATAAAGCTGCTGACACACTTATAATAAATTGTAGGTAAATTATCCCTTCGATTTCCTTAAGTCCTACGCTAAAAGTAAAAAGATACATAAGCGTGGACAGTAATATGAAAATAAAAAACATAGATAACAATAAGAGTCTATTAATAGCTCTCCTATCCATTGTTATCAATATTGATCTACTACTGGTTGTTTGTCTTTTACTCATTATCATTACCTCCAACTAAATATTTTTTAAATCTTTCATAGTCTATTTTACTACATCTAACTCTAACCTCGATACCTTTTTCTTGTTCTATCTTAGAGAAGATTTTGGCATTATTGGATAGTTGACCAAACACATGTGATTCATTGTAAGGTATAAACATAGTACAGATCCTATAGCTTCCAAATAATTTCTCCTTGATCATGCTTATAAGTTTGTCCATCCCTTCCCTATTGGTAGCGGACATATAAACACTGTCATCCTCTGTTCTAAAAATATTATTAGAAGCCAGATCGATTTTGTTATAAACATGAATAATAGGAATATCTTGAGCACCGATACTCTCCAGTGTCTTAAGAGTGATTTCTTTTTGGCGTTCATAGTTATCACTTGAAAAGTCTATTACATTTATTAGTAAGTCTGCCTCAAGTATTTCTCTAAGAGTTGACTTAAAAGACTCAATCAACAAAGTAGGAAGAGAAGAGACAAAACCGACTGTATCACT
>DUOF01000063.1 GCA_012839015.1 bacterium | reverse complement strand
TGGCAACCGAGTTTTCTTGCACTTTTATTATGGTATATTTTGCTATGTATGTCAAAGAAAAGACAACTTAAACGCAACTTTAAGTTGTCTAAATCAAGATGTATCATAATTTTATTTGTTAAGTTGCGTTTACTTTGTCATCTAACAAGATAAAATAGCAACCTGTTTGAGTCGATCCTTTTATATTGTATTTACTATTATCTATTTAACTAATTCTCTTTCCTTATTAGCCTCCACCATAGTGGCTAATCTTTTCATGGCGCTATATTCCTTTTTTAATAACTCTAGCAATTCTTCCTCAGTTATTTTATCCTTGCCTTCTGGGCGATAGATTCTTACCTCAGCTTCCAGGGATACATTATTAGCGTTTGCTAGACCCTTAGCTATATTTTCCCAATCTATACTACCCGTAAACGGGGTTTTATGCTGGTCTTGCAAACCATTATTATCATGGATATGGGTTGACATTAGTCTATCACCATATTTAAAAATAAAGTCTGCATTTGGGGTCAAGAAGTTTTCGTGTCCACAATCATAACACATACCTAAATTATCACTTTTAATATGATCAAATATGTATCCTAATTCATCGTATTTATAAAGGTTTTCAACGGCAATGTTCACATTCAATCTCTCTGCTATTGCGACCATTCTTTTTAGTCTTTCAATACCAGACATACTGACGCTAACTTCGTTTTCAAAGTGAAGATGATAAACAACGGTGGAAACCCCGTACTCATGAGCAGTATATAGGACTTTTGTAAATTCTTTTTCAATCAAGTCCCCTGCTTCCCCTTCTAACCAGAAATCGTTAACATCTGGATCTTTATAAGGTGCATGGCCACAGACTATCTTAAGACCTATTTTATTACAGTGATCCACAATTTTCCCTAGTGAAGCAGTAAACTTTTCATGCGCTGGGTCTAAAGACAGCATGAAGGTGGTAAATCCCGCTTCCTTAATAAGCTCTAGTCTTCTTTTCATACTAATTTCCGTAAAAAATGGAACCATTATTCCTATATCCATGTTTAACCATCCTGTATTTAAAAAGCTCTTATCGTGCTTTATCTACATCACTAAAATCAACTTCTACTATTGTTTCTCTTCCAAAGAATACAGCACTTACTTTAACAGTACTCTTATTAGGATCTACGCTCTGGATAACTCCCTCACTCCCCATTAGAGGACCTCTAAGAATCTTAACAAAGTCTCCTGGTTTATAATCAGAGAACATATTAGCTTCAATAACACCGACACTCTTAAGTACAGAGTCGATTTGTTCTTTTGGTACTGGGAACGGTTTTGCGCCCCTACCACTTGATCCAATAAATCCAGTTACTCCTGGAGTATTCCTAACTACATACCAAGCTTCATCACTCATAATCATTTCGACAAATAAGTAACCAGGGTAGGTATTTTTCATCCTTACTTTATCAGTAGGAAGTCCGTCCTTTAAAACAGGCTCTGGATGTTCTGCAACGATTACCCTAAAAATATAATCTTGCATATCCAAGTTTTCTATTCTTCTCTCTAAGTTTATTCTAACTTTATTTTCGTGACCTGAGTATGTATTAACAACATACCAGTTCTTTTTTGCACTTTCCATTATTTCATCTCCCTAATAATTGATTAAACGAAGTAAGTTTATGATAACGAAGTCTCCAACTGTTAAAACAACAGCCATGAATACCATAAATGTTAAGACTACTACAGTAGAACTAGTAATTAGTTTCTTACTAGGCCATCTCATTTTCTTCATTTGGCGAAAGACTAATACTATAAATCTGACTATACCTACAAAAAAACCTTTTATCATTCTAAAAATGAAACTAAAGAATTTTTTTATTGCGTTAAGAATTTTTTTCATGGGTTACCTCCTACTTGCTTTCTTTGTGTAATGTATGTTTATTACATCTAGGACAAAACTTATTTACTTCTAATTTTTTGCTTACATCAAATTTTTTACGGGTAGTATTATAATTACGTGATAAACACTCATTGCATATTAATATAACTTTATCTCGCATACTTTCACCCACTCGCTAAATAACTTTATCATAATTGCCTGTATTAGTCAATTTTTTAAATTGTTTCTTTTGCTAATGAATCACACATTAACTCCCTACTTTAATTTTGTCATATGAGTATTTCTTAAACAAAATCCAAATACTGTCCCGCCTATTATTATAGGTATAAAATAACCACATGTAATTATTTTTTAAGTTAGTATTAATTAGGGCCATTATTTAAGGATCCTTATTAGAGGATTTCACTTTTTAACTTTCTCCTTATTTTACAAAGCTTGTTATCGATCGCCTTGGTCTTTTTCTGGTACTTGTCCGCTAGTTCAAAATATGAATAACCATTTACCTTATCAAGTAGTAATTCCAGGTCTTCTTTCTTTAATATAGTATTAAGTTTATCAATCACTTCATTTAGATTCACTTCTCTATTCAAACCATAGTCGATTGGGTTTTCACTAATAAGATCTAAATAGGTAGTCTGACTATTATCAAAAACTGATTCATCTAACGAGTAATTTATCTTCTTATTAAGGTTGCTTTTAAAATAATCATTTAGAACCCTAATAATGGAAATTCTAACAAAGAAGTATAACCTACCTGATTTTTGATTAAACTTTTTTGTTAGTTCGATAAACTTAATCCATGAAATTTGATATAGATCATTAATTTCATATGGGATGTTCCATTTACTAGTTACTTTAGAAATGAAACCAAAAATATAAACACTATACCTCTTGTAGAGTAAATTTATAGCGGTTTGATTTTTCTCCCTACCCAAATACACTAGTTCTTCATCACTAATTGTTTTGGCTTTCAATATATTCCCCCCTTAGATAGGGAATCTGTTGTTATACACCTCATACAAGATTAATGCAGTAGCAATTGATACATTTAATGAGTTTACGCTGCCGATCATAGGTATCTTGACCCTAAAATCACTGTTTTCCCTAACTAGGCGAGAAATTCCTTCTCCCTCAGATCCTACTACTACTACTAGTGGTATCTTATAATCTATATCACGATAATCCTTAGCTTCATCAGCCTCTGCTGCTACTATCCAGTAGCCTTCTTTTTTTAGTTTTTGGATAGTATTAGTAAGGTTAGAGACTTTGATAACTTTAACTGTTTCGATTGCACCAGTAGATGTCCTTGCTACAGTTGAATTAAGTGGGCAGGAGCGGTCTTTATCGATAATGACACCATCTACACCGATAGCGTCACAAGTGCGTAAAATTGCCCCGAAATTGTGCGGATCTTTAATGCCGTCTAACATCAGTAATAAAGGGTTTTCTTTACCCTTTAATGAGTTAAGCACTTCTGCTAGTTCATAGTATGGGTACTCCTTTATCTTGGCTACAAAGCCTTGATGATAAGTAGTCCTAGCTAGAGTATCTAGCTTGCTTTTACTTGCTACCTCATAGTTGACATTCCTTAAACTACTTGAAAACTTTTCTTTATTTTCTTTAGTTAGATACAAAGTATCAATATCATTGTTTTCTTTTATTCTTGCAATAACAACATTTTTCCCATATATAAATTGTGCCACATTAAATCCCCCTTGATATCTTATATCTGTTTCATTTTTAATTATTAGACAGTTTTAACTGTCTAGGATTATACTCCATTTGTATTTTGTTAACAAGTTCGTTCATTTCCTTCATAGGTGAGTCTTTCTCGAAAGTTATTAACAAGCGAAGATATTCTTTGTCCTTGATACTAGTTTGTCTAGACTCGATATCAATTATTTCTAATTTACATTCCTGGATATATTGTAAAATACCCTCCATTAAATTATCTTGCCACTCTATTAGTGCAAAGACTCTAGAACGAGATCTATTGATTTTAAATTCAAGTTTTCTAAACCAGATTAGAACTACAAGTGATATCAGGGTAGCTAAGAGTGAACCAAAATAAAAACCATTACCGACTGCTAGACCGATCATCGCTGACATCCATAGAGTTGCAGCGGTAGTTAAACCCTTTACCCCTTTGCTCCCCTGAATAATAGCGCCTGCTCCCAGAAAACCGATACCACTGATGACCTGAGCTGCTAGTCTTGCTGGATCTCCACCTTCAAAGCCATACATCGAAACACACATAATAACTGCAGCTCCTAGACTCACCAGAATGTGAGTTCTAAGACCTGCCGGTCTACCGGTATGTTCTCTTTCGTATCCTATTAGACCTCCAAATATTACTGCTAAGATCAGTCTAACAAGGATTATTAACTCAAAACTAAAACTAAGGTGAGAGTCTATGAATGTATCTATAAAACCATTCATTAGATAATACCCTTATCCATTAGTTGTTGTCTTAGACGGTCTGCATTAATAAAGTCCTTAATTTTAATTAGCTCTTGCCAATCAAAATATAGTTCCCTCTCCTCTTTAGTTAGAACCCTCTCTTCATACTTTAGACCAAGCACTTTATTTTGTTCTAGTAGGGTGTTGTAATAGTAATTAGTTTCCTTTAGTGAATTACCCCTGATCGCCTGATTAAGCCACTTAACCGTTTCAAAGGTAACGCTAAGTGCGTTAGGTGTATTTAAGTCATCTGCTAGGGCACCTACAAACTCATCCATCAATTCATTAGAAAAATCATTATTTCTTTTAAAGTCATTAATACTCATCTTAAAATGTGCTTGTTTTAAAGCACCGATAATTCTTTCTACTTCATTCTTACTGTTATCGATAGTTTCTTTAGAAAAATTTAACGGAGAACGATAAGGTGAAGAAAGCAGCACCATCCTGATAACATTACCACCGTGTTCTTCAATTAAATCTTTGGCCCACTTAAGGTTACCTAAAGACTTAGACATCTTTTCATCATCAATAGTTATCATACCATTATGAATCCAATAATTAGCGATACTATGATTATTCAAGGCCCTTGACTGGGCTATTTCATTTTCATGATGTGGGAATTTTAAATCATTGCCACCACCGTGAATATCAATTTTTTCATTATTGAAGTTATCTTTAATCATAACTACACACTCACTATGCCAACCAGGTCTACCTCTAGACCATGAGCTATCCCATTTAATACCCTCTTTGGTTTTCTTCCACAAAGTAAAATCTAATGGTGATTCCTTATCTTCATTTGTTTCCACCCTACTACCTACTAATAAATCCTCTTTGTTTATATTCGATAATATACCGTATTCTTCTAGCTTATCAATTCTGAAGTAAACGTCACCGTTAACTTCATAAGCATAACCTGAACTCATTAAATCCTCTATAAAAGAAATTATTTTACTCATTGTTTCAGTAACCCTAGGAGTTATATCAGGTCGATTACAGTTTAGATCATCAATAAGTTTGAAATAGGCTTCAGAATACTTACTGGTTATATCCTCTTCAAGGACTCCCTCTTTAATCGCTGCGTTAATGATTTTATCATCAACATCAGTTAAATTGGAAACATACTTAACCTTGTATCCAACGTATTCAAAAAATCTTTTAAACACGTCAAAAACTACGATTGGTCTAGCATTACCAATGTGCTGATAGTTATAAACCGTCGGACCACACACATACATGCTTATTTGACCCTCTTTAATCGGTTTAAATGTTTCTAATTTATTAGATAAACTATTATATATTCTTATTTTCATAAATGACCTCCTGATACCATTAAACACCTAGATGTATATAATCATATTATACTTTAAGTATAAAAATACTAGCACATATACTTTTTTTATTCAAATAATAAGGAGTTGTTTTGTGCTTGCAGAAGACTAATCAAACTAAGCAGGTAAATTTCTTCTTCACTACTACCCCTTGATAAATCATTGATAGGTGCCCCAAGACCTTGAAGGATAGGTCCAATAGCTTTGTAACCCCCAAGTCTAGCAGCAATCTTATAGCCGATATTACCAGACTCAAGGTTTGGAAAAATAAGTACATTTGCATCATTTAAGAGTCTAGAACCGGGGGACTTCTTATCCCTCACCTCTTTACTCATTGCAGTATCGAATTGCAACTCTCCATCAAAATTGAAGTCAACTTGTTTGTCTTCTAACATTCTAACCGCTTCTTTTACTTTGTCGACCTCTACTCCTCGCCCTGAGCCGTGCGTGGAATAAGAAAGTAATGCCACACTTGGCTCAATATCAAAAAGTCTAGCTGTGTCTACAGAAGCAATAGTAATCTCTGTTAGTTGATCACTGGTAGGATTAACTACAATCGCGCAGTCACTCATAATCATCTTATTATTATCTTTAATCATCAAAAAGGAGGATGAGACAGTTTTAGTCCTTTCCTTGGCCCTAATTATTTGTAGTGCAGGTCTAACTATATCAGCGGTTGAATAGGTAACACCTCCAAGAAGTGCGTCTGCTAGACCCATTTTAACCATCATAACACCATAATAGTTACTTGATTTAAGCATTTTTAGACATTCTTCTCTAGTGTTTTTACCTTTTCTTATCTCATAGAGAATGTCGGCTTTAAAATCTAGGTTGCTATCTCTAAGAGGATCGATAATCTCTATTCCCTCAAGACTTAGATTATTATCTTTAGCTGCATCTAAAATCTTAGACTTCTCCCCTAAAAGGATGACCTTGCACATCCCTTTTTGATTAAGCTTACTGGCAACTTTTAAGATTTTAAGGTTTTCCCCCTCAGGGAATACTAATCTTAAACTATTGCTTGTTAGTTTACCTTTTAAAAAATCTACCATTGGATTCCTCCTTATTGCAACATTTCTTTTATTTCCGGTAATGCAATCTCCCAACTTTCAACTTGATCAATATACGCTTGGTTATTAAACCCGTTGTTGATTAACATGTTAATTAACTCACTTTCAACCTTATTACCAAATAGGATAGAATCAAGAGAAGCATCAATTAAGGCTCCTAGTTCTGCAAGAACTAGGTCATCTTCTTCGACTATATTTAGACCTGCTAATGAATCTATTTTGTCCTTTTCATTTACAATTATGATTAAGACTCCTAGTTCATCTTCATATTCTTCACTTGTAATAGTTACCCCTTCACCAATACTTGAATCTACTTGTCTAGCTACTTTTACTAAAATTACCTCTTTTTGACTTCCTAACAGAGGACTTAATTCAATTCGATCAAATAGATTGGCAATATTTGTACTGTCGTCTGCATTCACCATTTCTTGAAGTAGTAATAGTTCATCTATCCAGTCTATACCAGGATTTATAGTTACCTCAAGACCGTTGTTATCAAATAAAGCAATAATTGTATCTTCAATGGTTTCTTGAAGCAGGGTGCTTGCTAAACCATTTTCAATTACACTGGCTAGGTCTTGTATTTGTTCTATTGTAGCAAACTTAATATCAAAGCTTTCAAAGTTTTCTCCAATAGCACTGTTTGCTACTGCTTGTATATAGTTAAGTTCATCTATCCAGTCTATGACTGATTATATTTTTTCTTCAGTTAAAACGATGCTTATATTGCTTTGTGCTAACAATTTATTAGTAGTGAAGTCTCTTATCAGAATTGAATTGTCTCCATATATCTTATTTAGAAGTGATCCCAGGGCATATACATCTACAGAAGCTAAATCTAAGTTAGTTAGAGTATCTTGTAAACTTTGATTTGAAACTAAGTCGATAAGTATTCCCTTTTCAGTGTCATAGTCTACACTACTCTTATCAATAGCCCTAAAACTTATAAGTTCTGCTTCATTCATTATATTAGCTTTTTCAATCATATTAACTAGTATAGGTACTCGGTGGTTTGTTAAAATAGTTAGACTCTCGAAAGTGGTAAATAAAGCAGTTACTTTTGTTTCATCTAAACCATCTAAACTAAATGAGTATCCTGTATCATCACTAACTATATAATCATTATATAATGATAATATACTATCTAGTTCTACTCTCCAGTCACTCACTAGATTTAAGTCGTCATGAGTTAGTTCAATACCTATTTCACTCAATAACGGTCCACTCATCTCTAGTAAGATATTGTTAAAGAATCCTTTAAATACCCCTGAACTAGCAGCAGCTACAACGATGTTAGTAGCACTTTCTCTCTTATCTTCATTATTTAATAACTCGATATCAAACTCTGTCATCTCACCGATTGTTAGAAGATTATCTACAATGGTTATCATGTAATCAATCTCTTGACTCCAGTTTAATCCGCTTGGGATATTTTCAAAGCTCGTATCTATTAAAGGAAGGGCGATATTTAATGCTTTTGGCATTAGATCCATCATTAAATCACTTCGCTTTATTAGAGCAAGAGTATCACTTATCTTCTCTAGAGGGATGGTGTCATCATTTGTATAAGATAAGTAAATCTCAACTCCTGCCTTGATGATATTTAACTCTTCTTCCCACGACTCTATACTAGCGATTACTTCACTACTAATGGTAAGTCCTCCCAGGTAAGTATTAAGCAGTTTAGGAATAGTAGTCTCTAAGACATCTTCTAGCATACTAGAGGAATCTAAGTCATCTAGCAAGGCTGCTACTAACTGTATATTTTCATCATTCAAATTATCTAGAATTAAATCAACACTAGAATAATCATCTACTAGATATAAAAGACTAACAACTCTTTTATAGAGACTCTTTTCATTATCCCAATTAATTGTAGTGGTAGGAACCTTAACCCCGAAACTAGCCCCGTATTTAGATAAAAGACCAGGCATCAACTCCCTAGCCAATTGTAACTCTAGTAAGTTATCGATAAGATTATGAATTGTTTGTTCACTAATACTATTTTTTAGTTGCAACGGATCTTCTACTCCGCCATCTAAGTATCCCACTAAGTCATTGTCTGCGATAATTTTAAAGATATTAATTATTATCCTAATTTCTTTTTTAATGGAAGGTACATCATATTTTAAATTGACTACAAATTCCTGATCTTCTAAAAGATTTCTCAGTTCTGGTGTAGCTAGTTTAACACCATAGTTAACACCTTCTGTTACTAAATTTGAGAATATCTTTGAACTAAACAAGGTATCCAATATATCCTTAATAACTTCAAAGTCAATCGTACTTAAGGTTTCCAACTCTATTTCCGACTCACCAAGCACGCTAATAATATTAGACTTCTCAACCTTCATAAAAGCTCTTATAAACGTATTTACTTCATTTTCTAAGTTAAACTTTTCACCATTTAATTTCATGGTAGTTAGTTGTTTGAACATTAACTCATCTACAACATTTATCTTTTGAGCTTTTGCAAGATAAGAGGCATTATATAAATCCAGATAATCACATATTTGTTGATATTCATTTAAAAATTCTATTGATGCACAAAGACTAATGGATTCGTTCTCAAGTTCGCTCTTAGCAACGTTGTACATCCTATTAGCAGCATTAATCGGCATTAAAACAATGCTAAAAACAAATACTGATTGAATACCTCTTATAAGGCCTCCAGTCAATCTATGCTTCTTATAGCGGACCTTTATCTTCCTATGTCCACCATCTCTTATATACTCACCGTTTTCATCAACTTCATATTTCTTTCTTTTATATATTAGTTTGAAGACTAACAAATATATTAGATAGATAGGGAAGAAGGCAATAAGACCCACCCAAACTAAAACTATATACAAAATCGGTGAAACTAACGCTGAAATAAGTGCAGGTATTAACTCCACTAAACTAGGGATTTCATTTGCGATTTCACTTATATCAGGATTACTAGCTATAAACTCATTTATGTACTGATTACCACTCTTATTCAGAATAGGTATCGTTATGTTAAGCCCAACTTCAATTAATTTTGGAGTTAGAAATAACATTACACCCATAAACAAAATAACATAGATAAACCTTCTAACTACTTTATATCTGCCTCTGATTACTCCGATTAAAAACCCGACTAAAAAGACTATACTAAACACAATGATTGGTAGATAGACAAGCCAATCATTAAGAGTAAATAGATCAAGCATCTCTCTCACGCTCCTACTTTCATTATACAAGGTTTATCAGCATTTTACATTATATGTATCGCAAACTTTAAAATTATTGTTTACTAACTAATTATTAACCTTGCTAACTTAATTATACTTTATTATTGATGTTTTAATTAATAAAAAACCTGCATTTATTGCAGGTTATCTATTTTTATTTTCTCTATTCTCTTTATATACTTGTCGCCACTTGGCAAGTTCTGCCTTAACGACCTCTGGATCATCATATTTCATGTCATCCTGTATTTTAAGTTTTATGTTTTTAGTATTAACTAATCTAGAATGGTACCAGCCATTATTGTACTTAAGTCCGCCTTTGAAAGCTTTAACTTGTTTAGTAACAATGCAGTTTGGGACAAAATTGTTTCTTATTAACTCTAACATATCAAAGTATCTAAGTCTTGCTATTTTGTTTTGCATCTTGTAGTCGTAGAAGTATTGTCTAAACTCTTTGTCTCCCCTAATAGCGTCATATTCAAATATTGGTGCTAAACCAAGTTTAGTAGGAGCAAAGTATAGACCTTTCTCCTTGTAATACAGTTTAAGTAGATTAAGTGATTTTCTTTTATCTATTTCTTCGCTAGATTTAGAGAAGGTATTTAGGTATTCCTTCTTGTTTATAGCGATTATTTTGGCATCTTCAGTGTCTGCTATATGACCAATAAGTAATTCCTTACCATCAATAACTAAATACTTTTCCTTTTTGTTTGTAGTAACGAAGTCTTTAATACGTTCGTTAGGACAAACAAAGGTGACATATCTACTTGATTCTTTAATAATCTTTGCTTCTTTAAGTATAAACTCTAATTCTCTTTCTACTTCTTTAGTAGCATCTTCGATTAGACTAACTTTCTTAACAACCTCATCATTGTCGTATTCTTTTTGGTTAGTTAATTTAGCGACTTCCTTCTTTAGTTTAAGTAGGGCTTTATAGTTATTGTCTTTAAGTATACTATCTTTAAATAATGAGATGACTGACTCTAATCTCTTAAAGTGACCCTCGACAACATCTTTATTTACATTAGATAGTCTAATAGTATCTTTATTCCTGCTATTAATTTTATGTTGTTTAAAATACTTTTGCGAGGAACTTAAGATCTCTTGAAGTGCTTTAGATAAGTAATATTCTGTAGCAGTAATCATAGATTAATCCTCTAGGTCCGAGAACAAATCATCTATTGATGAATACCTTTTAGATTCAGAACTACCCTTAGGTGGTTCTAGACCTAATTCATCAATTATTTGTTTTAGGACACCTTTTCCTAAATTACTATCTTCATCTACCATTCTAATAAGTTCTTTTTGTAAATCATAGATTGCATCAATTGAGTCAAGTAATAAGTCAATTTGTTGTTCGTCTTTGTGATTTAATACTTGGGTTCTATTAGAAGCCTGTAGTTTCTTGAATGAATTAGAAACCACAGGGTTGTTGTTAAGTAGTGAATAAGATAAATTTGATAGCCATTTGAAAATTTCTTTATTTATGTCAAATAGTCTATCAAGACTACTAGTATCTTTTTTTAAGTTTTCACTCTCTAAAAGATCCAGTATTTCTGGATAGCGATCGTTTATAGCATGAATTAGTCTTTTTAGTTTAGATTTTTCTCCACCATTCAACATAAACATCTACCTCCTTAAATAGATTTGCCTTTTACCCTACTACCTTTTCCGGTTCTTCTACTAAACAATATACGGGCTGCTCTTTCACCAATACTAGTACCGTTAATTCTATTTCTACCTTTTTCTAGGTTAATAATTGAACCAACGCTATTATTATTTATGAAATACTCATCACCAGGTTTGGCTTGCTCGTAGAATTCATCATTACTTACTATTTCTTTAGTTATAGTAGCGTTGTAATGAGTTTGTAAGTTTTGGATTAATTCCTTTGGAGAAATAATCGCGACTGTTCTTAAGTTTTTATTTTCGAAAGTCCTAGTAACTGGATAAACCTTGTTATCTAGATCTTGTTCTGAGTCAAAGCAAATATTAACACTTACTTTGTCTCCGTTAAGGAATACATCTTTCTTATCAATTTGAACATACTTGTAATCCCCTTCTACATTTTCTTTATCAGGAATCTTAATTCCAAGTATATTAACATCAACATCCATTGAAAAGAATCTCCTTGAGTGAAAGATGTCCTCTTTAGAATTTGACATGGTGACTACATCACCCTTCTTGCCCGTTTCAAAATGAACGCTTATTCCTTCTCTTTTCTTAGGTGCTTCTTCACCACGTAAAGATCTTAATTTTGCGTTTTCTAGTTCATTTTTTACATCAAGGTATAAACGACTAAATACCCTAAAGTATTCATAAGACTTCATAGTTATTGTGTTGTCATTATAGACTCTTTCAAGTTCGCTATAATACTCTCTAAGTTTACCTAAATCCTTATGAACTAGGTTTTCTTCTCCCATGACTCTTATACTTTCAATGATTTTCTTTGAATAACCTTCAACGTCTATTTCAGCTTGTTTATTGGCTAAAAATTCAATTTTAACAACATTAGAAATAGGGATCATATTAGTAGGGTCTCCTAAATCCCTGGCTTTTAACAACCCTTGATCAAATAAATTATTTTTAAGTTTTTCCATACTGTCTAGTATGTCTGCAACATAATATCTTCCATTACCATTTAACATAATCTACACTCCTCGCTATAATGATAGCACATAAGGTTTAAATAAACAAACTATTTTTTCACCCCACAATATCGACAATATTAGACTTTAAGGGCTTTAAAAAAGGCATTTATACTTAAGTATAAACACCTTTTCAAGTAATATTATTTTAGTTAATAATCGATTCTTCTAAGTTTGAAGTGAGCCTTTGGATGGTCACAAACTTCACACATTTCAGGAGCTTCTTTCCCGTAATGGATGTGTCCGCAGTTGTTACAGATCCAAACTTCTTCTTCTTCTCTTTTAAAAACGATATCTTTATCAATATTATCTAATAGTTTTAAATATCTTTCCTCGTGTTCTTTTTCAATCTTAGCAACACCATCAAATAGCTTCGCTATATCCTCGAATCCTTCTTCTCTAGCTACTTTAGCAAACTCCGCATACATATCAGTCCATTCGTAGTTTTCGCCTGCTGCAGCGTCTTTTAGGTTATGGGTAGTTTCTCTTACCGAACCTCCATTTAATAATTTAAACCAAATTTTAGCATGTTCTTTCTCGTTTCTAGCTGTTTCGGCAAAGAACTCGGATATTTGAACATATCCATCTTTTTTAGCCCTGCTAGCATAGTATTCATACTTAGTGTAAGCTTGCGCTTCACCTGCGAATGCCGCCAACAAATTCTTTTCAGTTTTTGTACCTTTTAAACTCATTTTTTCATCCCTTTCTACATTAATTATTCTAACTTATTATGCTCTTTTTTTCAACTTTACCCCAGAAAGAAAAACAGAGAATAATTACTATTCTCTGTTTAGTCTTAGATTAAGCCGCCCTTACTTTCTTACGAGCCCTGACTATTTGAAGTCCTGCGAATAAGACCGCTAGTCCTCCGACTGAGTACAAGACCCAAGTAAGTGCACTTCCAGCACCGTCTCCGATAGGATCTACAGGATCTGGTACTACTATACTACTCTTAGGTGTAACACCTAGGTAAACATAGAATTCTCCTTCTCCTAGTTCAGTTAAGTGTTCATTTGGTAGAAGTACTCCATTAATAGTCCTGTTTAGAGGAATATTAGAAGCATCAATTCTATTTAGTTCCTTGTAGTTTCCTAGAGAATCAATTGTATAGATTCTTATATAGTCATTACTTGTATACATTAATGTCTCAGGAATTATATAGGTATAGCTTCCGTCTTGTTTGATTTCATCTACTTTAGTCATAGAATGATCACTAAGCACCGTTTCATCACCTGAACCAGTATTTATTGATTTATTGGTATTAATAACGAAGTACACCGTGCTAGAGTTGCCAAGTTTATCGAATGCTACTACTTTATAAATTCCATCATTAGGATAATTATTAGCATCTAATCCAAATTCTAGATGAAGTCTCTTACTTCCTTCACTAGCAGTGACCATACCTATTTCACTAGTATTATCATAGATGACTGCCTTATCTAAGTTCATGTCTTCAATGATTAGGGTTACACCTTCATAAACGTTTACTCCCTTATCTAAACCAATCATACTTGGAGCCTTGTTATCTATAACAATGTTTGTTGTCACACTTGTGAAGGCTTCATTGTTAGAGTAATCAACAACTCTAAAGTAGATTGTAGTAACCGGGGTTTCACGTTCACCAATAACACATATTGCATTGTTACAATTCATCCATTGATCATCTTCACTTAGTCTATATTCAATCATGAACATGTTACTATTGTCTGTTATTCCCTTAACTTCAAATCTAACATTATCCTTGGTAAGGGTACCTAATTCATAGTCATCTAGATATTCTAGTACTATATTGTCTAGATTAGGAGCCTCACTGTCTTCAATTAAGATCTCAATGGTTACCTCTATTGAGTTGCCCATCTGATCTTGAATTGTTTCTTCTAGGATATAAGTTCTTATCTGATCAAAGATTTGTGTTTGGGTAATTTTCTTATAACCCACTCCGTCAAAGTCATCGATCCAATTAATACGTATTTCTTCATATAGTGTTCCTAACTGAAGTGTAATCGAGTATTTATTTTCTGCGACTTTTTGAAGTTCAATAGTTTCACCAGCGATTTTAATGGTTACGTTTTCAACCATTGGGGCGGTTGTATCAGTAACGTTTATAGAAAGTGGAACGATTGATGGGTTATTGTTAGAGTCTTGACCTACTAATTTTAACTCATAATTTCCTGTTTTCTTAAACTGAATAATATATTCACTATATCTATCAGTATCATTAGGGTTTAGTACATTATCAATAATGTACTTGTCACTATTTGTAGACTCTCCACCAGACATACTTAGGTAATAGTTTCCGTCAGTACTTTTGATATAGTATCCACCAGTTTCTAGAGTGTCATATGTTTTTACAAATCCTCTTCTAATGATGTTGTAATCCGCTAGAGTTATTGGTTGTCCATTTCTTCTAATACCTTCTTCAAATAAGGTTAGACTTACATACTTATCAATATCAACATCTAGTGCTGTCGGCACTGTTATCTTGTAACATTCTTGGATTCCAAACCCATCAACCGGACAAGTAACTAGATCGTAATCTAGTTCGTCATAGTTTATAACAAGCGGCTCTATGTCAGCGATTGTAAATCTAACAATCTCCCCAGTTTGGTTTCCACTTATATCGGTTATCGTATAAGTAAATTCATATCTTCCCATAACCTTGAAGTCAAAGTTGTAGCGATTGCCTATGGCGGTGATTGTAACAAATTCGTTATCAAATTCGTTATCAAATTCACCAATATTAGAATTCCATTCAAAGTTTCTATCGATGTCTGATAGCATCAATATGATGCTTACATCAGATTTGTCTACTATACCAAATTCATCTAAATCTACTACATATGGACCGTTATAGATGTGTTTTTTAATTTCGACATCAGAGTCTACCATTTCTTGTAGTAGTTCAGGGCGCCCTTCTATTGTAGGTTTTATTGTATCTTTAACATTTATCTTAAAGCTAACTTCATAAAAAGTTTCATTACCAACGGCGTCATAATAAACTGCTTTTACTTCATATACACCTGTATTATAGAAATCATAGTCAGTGTAGTAGACTAACTTACTTCTATATCCAAGTGAACTTAATAAAGGTGTGTCAACTTGTACTAAGTCATCACTAGTTAACACAAGAATTGTTCCATTATCAGTAACCACAAGGTTAGTAATAATGGTATCCATGATATTCTTGTTTTCATCTCCATACTCTTGTTGAACAAAATTTTGTTTAGTTTCAATAATCGGAGCATTGTTCTTAAGTTTAACCGATACATTAGTTTTATTCTTAGCTGAATCTTCAGCGGTTAGAGTAATTTGTACGTTATTATTTATATCCGCGAATCTTGATAGAGATCTATTATTAGGTCCGTCAAGTACTAGTTTGATAAAGTACTTATTGTTAGCACCATCAAAGTTTTCAACGATAAAGTTGTCTAGAGTATTTTCATAATCTCTATCATCTAGGACCATTTGATCGTCTTCATTTCTGTAGTAGTAGTCCCTATCACCCTTCATAAGGCCATCTCTTACTTTAGAATAAACATTGCCCGTATGGTTTCTAATAGAACCAAAGTTTCCGCTACCATAGACAATTCTCCATAGGTCACCTTCACCACATGACTCACTAATGTAGATACAAGTACTAATTGTAACACTAGCTAGATTTTCCTCCGTTACAACGAAGTATAAACTTTCTAATTCTTGTAAGTTATATTCTCTTGTTCCTGAGGCAGGAATTGCTTCTTTAATGATTGCATCACCAATCACTGTATATGATCCAAGTTCAATTCTAGGTGGAGCAAAGTCCAAGTGAATATCAAATGACATTTCATTTCCATATATATCTTGAGCCGTTACTTTATATGAACCACTATCTAGATAGTAATAGAAGTAATCGTTGTTACCAATTGCAAATCCTACTGGACTCTCATTTAAACCATACTGTTTTGTACATCCTTCTCCTTCTATCGTGTTATCTGTCTTATTAAATGTACAGATTTCCTCTTCACCAGTATTTAAGTTGACTATAGTTATCTTCTTTGTTTGGTTGAAATTAGTATTAGTTTCCTTAGAGAACTCTAACCTTATTGATTTATTAACATTAATAACAGCATTATTAGCAACCGTTACATTCATATCGCTACCATTAGTCTCTTTTA
>DUOF01000062.1 GCA_012839015.1 bacterium | reverse complement strand
TTTACCTTAGCGCCATAAGTATCACCATGCGCTTCATACGAGTAAACTCCCTCATACCCTTCTGGTTCTACTACTGTCGGTTCACAACTACATCCACTAATAAACAACGCGCTTAATGCAAATACTGCTCCTAGTTTTTTAAACATTCTTGTTCCTCCTTTTACGTACTTATTATTATATATTTTCCCATTTTAATCAATGTTTCGACCCAAATTATATTTATATCAGTCCTTATTATGTTGCCCATTTTTCTTAAAATCATTTAATCTTTTTTTAATTCATATAATTAAATGGTGATGATATGAACCAAGAATTCTGGGAAAACACTGAATTTTCTAGGTATTTGCAAGATATAGATCCCGAAGATGTTCGAAAACTGAGTTCTTTTTTCTTACGATTTGAACCAATCGATTTAGCTATCATTTCCCTGTTTTTGGCTACTATTGTCGCCGGTAGTTTTTCTGTTGCGGATACAGCGATTATTGCTAGATTCTTGTTTTCTATAGGTTCTAACCTATTTGTAATTAACAATCAAAAAGAGTTCTTAAAATCAGTTGAAGAACTAAGAAAAGAAATAGCAGATAAAGAATTAGAAATAAGAGAAAAAACACTCCTAAATGAGAGGATTGAAAGACTTGAGAAACTAATAAAAAAAGAATCTAATTAGATTCTTCCTTCTTAATATCTTTATGTTTTTCTTCAATATAAATATCAATAATCCTTTTTATCTGTTTAACAATAAGATAGATAAAGAAGGATGCGATAATAAGGACGAGTATATTGTACTCAATTAAGGAATAGAGAATAACTCCAATAGTAAATGAGTTATAGACTATCCTACCGACAAAGTCACTTTGTTTAACATCTTGAGTATCATATATTGAGGCATTATCACCCCTTGTTACTAAAGTACCATCTTGTTTTATATTAATAACCCTGTGGGTTACTAACTCTTTTCTACCATTGCCAGTAATATCATAATAAAAGCTAATAATATCTCCTTCTTTAATGCTATCAAAGGGAACCTTTTTCATAATTATAAACTCTCTTACCTTATATTCAGGTTCCATACTACCACTGACAACAATAAGGGTCGAATACCCAAATAGATTAGGTTTTTCCCCTTTTAGGCGTCCCATGAAATTAGTCGAGGCTGCTAAAACTAGAATTACCAAAAAGATAAAGAAGAAAGCTTCTTTAAATATTTTTAAGCTTTTGATTAAGTTCTTTTTCACTTACATCATATTTATAGGCTAATTCTCGCTCGTTTATGTACATAAACTAACACCTCTAGTATTAGTATGCTCAAAAAGGGATATTTACACCTTAAAAGGGGGATTGCCCCCCTTTTTTTGTTTATGTTAGTTAACGTGATTATTTTTGTTTGGTCTTAAAGGGATTAACTCTTTTGACGCATTTACTTACTCCAGAAGTTATCTTAGGTATAATTCCCTCTTTGTTCTCTGCCATAACCACTTTAGGACTCTTATTCTTATCAAATAGTTTCACGTGCGCACCCTCCTTTCACTTTACTATTATTTTATGAATACCCTTAGCGTATGTATAGACAAATACTATCCACATCTTAAGTATTACGTGTTTAGTAGTCACCCTTTCAAATGTTAAAATTATTAGGCAAAAGAGAAAAGAGAGGTGAAAAATATGAATAAAAGAAATATTTTGATAATAATTCTAGTTGTCTTAATGGCCTCAGGCTATGGTTTAAATAACAGAAAAGATGATTCAGATTTAACTGTCCATGAGGTGCAAGATGACTTTAAAATAGATGTTACTACCAGTGATATCTTAGATGATTTAGTATTTATTGATGATGTGTTTATTAATGTTATAAATACTAAACAACTAGGTTTAGATAACGATTATGTTTGGAGTTCTAATAATCCTGGCGTTATTAATACCAATGGCAAAGTACTGAATGACGGATCAGTTACCTTAAAGGCTAGTAAGGGTAATGTAAGTAAGAGTTTTGAAATAACTGTTAAGGATAAAAAAGTATCTCAGATAACTCAAAATGACTTAGAGTTTAATTATCATTTCTTGTCATTAAACTCTAATAAGGTGGGTAGTAAGTTTACTCCTAAATATATTGTCATTCATAATACCGCGAATAGTGCTCCAAGTATTAATGAAGTGAAATACCTTCATAACAATACCTCATCCACTTCATATCACTTCGCAGTAGATGATGAAAACATTTACCAAGCAATTCCTACTAATTATAATGCATGGCATGCTGGTAATAGAAATATAAACACTACTTCTATTGGTATTGAATTAGCTAAGTCTACAATTAGTGATGTGAAAGTTAAGGATAGAGTAATTGAAAATGGTGCTAGACTAACAGCGATGTTATTAAAAGAGTATAATCTAGGAATTGAGAGTGTAATCACTCACAAAGATGCATCAGGTAAGCACTGTCCACATGACTTGTTAGACCGTTATGGTTGGGATTATTTTATTAGTAAAGTAAAAGAGAACTAATAGTTCTCTTCTGTATTACTTAGTTGTTAGAAACAAAATTTATCCTTCTAGCATCTTCTCTATTATTTTTATTTCTTCTAGATTCATATGGTAGGCATCCAGCTTATCATTTTTTATTTTATCTAATATCTTTTTTTTCTTATTTAACTTCTTTTGCCACTTCTTAATAAATGTTTTATTCCTACTTCTTAGGAGTATAGGCCCAAAAAATAGCTCCTCTTCAGTATAAGAAACATTTTCTTTTACCCTTAGAGCTTTAATTACTTCATAGAACTTATTATCCTCTTCGATAATAAGTTCCTTTTCTATCATGAATTTATTATTCATTAACCATTCTCTAACCGTGTTAGTAGCAATATTAGGTGCCAGTATAAGGGATTTAATGCCTTCTAGTTTGGTTTTATCCTGGTCAAGGATGTCTACAATTAACTTCCCACCCATACCGGCGATAACCACCGAGTTTACATCTTCACTAATATTAGATATACCATCACTCTTTAAGGCAATGACCTTCCCTTCTAGGTTGTGTTTTTTAATGTTTTTTAATGCACTGTTATAAGGTCCCACATTGATGTCACTAGCATAGGCTTTAATTGCTATATTTTCTTTAACTAGGTAAATAGGTACTAGAGCATGGTCACTACCCACATCAAAGACTATGTCCCCGGAGTCCACTAAACTAGTGACTCCTAAAAGTCTTTTAGATAACCTAGGCACGGAACTGCGCTAATACTTTAGAACGACTAGGGTGTTTTAGTTTCCTTAGAGCGTTTTTTTCTATTTGTCTTATACGCTCCCTAGTAACCCCAAATATTTTCCCAACTTCATCTAAAGTATGTTCCCTTCCATCTTCTAACCCAAAACGTAAACGAAGTACCCTCTCTTCCCTTTCAGTTAATTCCTTCATAACATTATCAAGGCCATCACTCAAAAAGGCTAAGGAAGCATAATCATTAGGTGACAAACTCTCTATATCAGCAATAATGTTTTCCATTGTAGAATCATCGTCCCCGATTGGTCTAGCTAGTGAGACAGGTTCTGGCAGTATTTCTTCTATCCTATCAATTAGGCTAGCATCGCTATTACCACCTAATCTACTTGCTACCTCCTCAGAGGACGGTTCCCTTCCTAACTCCTGAGTAAGTTCTCTCTTAGCTCTATTGATTTTACTTATTGTTTCAACTAAATGAACTGGTATCCTTACAAGTCTTCCTTGGTCTGCGATAGCCCTTGTAATTGCCTGTCTAATCCACCAGGTTGCATAAGTGGAAAACTTAAATCCCTTTTCTGGTTCAAACTTTTCTACAGCTTTAATTAAACCAACATTCCCTTCTTGGATTAGGTCTAAAAAGGACATACCCCTACCTAAGTATTTTTTAGCAATTGAAATAACTAAACGTAAATTTGACTTCACTAATAACTCTTGGGCTGTTTTGTCCCCTGCCTTAGCTTTCCTTGATACTTCTAGTTCCTCTTCCCTACTTAACAAAGGAGTGGTAGCAACACTCTGTATATATAGTTTAACGCTATCTAGTACCTTAGCGTTATGATCTATGATAATATCTTCTTTCTCAATCGACTTTAAGTTTTTCTTTTCCTTTTTTAATAATTTCTCATCTAAAAATAAATCATCTTCATCTACCTCAATTGTTTCATCTTCAGAGTTTAATACTATTTCAATATTGTTTTCCCTTAGAAATTCAATAATGTAATCATACTCTTCTTCACTAAAATTGAGTTCTTCAATGATCGCATCGATTTGATTAAAGTCCAAACAATTATTTGTTTCTCCGGCTTTAACTTCTAGTTTGTGAATTACTTCTTGCAAAAGCCCTTCTTCCTCAGGTTCCACCAAGAGTCTTCCCTCCCATCGATTAAAAATTATTTTATTCTTTATAGTCAGCAAAGTGTTTTGCTCTACTAGGATGTCTTAGCTTCCTTAATGCTTTTGCTTCGATTTGTCTTATTCTTTCTCTAGTGACTCCAAATTCCCTACCAACTTCTTCTAAGGTACATTGACGTCCATCTTCTAAACCATATCTCATCTTTAAGACTCTTTCTTCCCTATCGGTTAGGTCTTTCATGATTGCGTATAGTTCATCTTTTAATATTTCATTAGTAGCGTATTCATCAGGAGTTATAGTCTCTGTGTCTGGGACAAAGTCCCCGACATGAGATTGGTCCCCGTCGTCTCCGACTGGCTTTTCCAGTGAAACAGGTTCTAGGGCCAATTTTTGTATTTCACGAATACGGTCCCCGGTCATCCCGTTATCTAACTCTTTAGCTATTTCCTCAGCACTAGGATCTCTTCCAAGTTTTTGGACTAGTTGTCTTTGGGTTCTAGTTATTTTATTAATTGTTTCTACCATGTGAACCGGAATCCTGACAGTTCTTGCTTGATCCGCAATAGCACGCGTTATTGCTTGTCTAATCCACCAGGTAGCATAGGTTGAAAACTTAAATCCTTTTGAAGGATCAAATTTTTCTGCTGCTTTGATAAGCCCTAGGTTGCCTTCTTGGATTAAATCTAGGAACAACATCCCACGACCAAGATACTTCTTGGCTATCGATACTACTAGACGTAAGTTAGAACTAACAAGTAGATCTTTAGCATCTTCATCACCTTCAACTACCCTATAGGCTAGGTCTAGTTCTTGTTCTTTAGTAAGTAGCGGAACTTTCCCAATCTCTTTTAAGTACATCTTTACTGGGTCTTTAACCTTAACGTTAGACTCAATAAAAACATCCTCTTTTTCTATTTTCTTAAGTTCTTTTCTTTCTTTTCTTAATAATTTTTCATCTAGAAATAAATCGTCGTCATCATCTTCAATAACGTCTACTAATTCATCAAGGCTAACATCGTCAATATCAACTTCTTCATCTTCTTCTTTTTCCACAACTACTTCTATTTTTTTTCTCTTGAAAAACTCAATTAATCCGTCAATTTCGTTTTCTTCCAATTCTAAGTGCTCTATTGCTTCATCTATTTCGTTGAAAAGTAAATAATTACCGGAAGCTTTTGCTTGCTTCTCTAGTCTTTTCTTTATAGTGTCTAATGACTCAAAGTCTTCTATGTCATCAAAAGTTTTCTTAGTCATCTAAATCCCCCTTTTTCGGTGTGTACTGTCTCTTCAATTTATCAAGTTTTGACTTTATTGCTTGTTTTTCCTTATTCAAAGCTACAGCTTGATCAAAATTTTCAGCGACCTTAATTTTTTTGTCAATATCATCAATATCCATTTGCAGGGGTTTTTGATGCTTGACTACATCAAAAACATCTGGGTTGAAGTTTTCAGGAAGTGACTTATCATTTAAAATTTTAATTATCCCAAGATGTATTTCTGGGTCAGTTTGCTCTAAGTCCTTTAACATTTCCTCTATAGAAACTCCCTTTTGGTAAGCATCGCAAATATATAAAGCCATTTTTTTATTATTGGTGTCATACATAACTCTCAAGTAACTAAGGTAATAAGTAATTGCCTTTGTATCATTTAACATCTGTTTAATGATTTGTACTTCTGCCCTGTAATAACGGTCCCTTTTCTCGCCTATATTTGGCCGATTTACCACGCTAGATTTTAGCACATTTTTAGGTGTTTTGTCAATGTAGTCGCTAATAAGTGTCTTTTCAAGTCCAGTCTTCTCGCTTAATAAATTAGCAAAGTATTCTCTTTCAATACGATCTTTTATATTTAGATTCATAAAATTAGTGAATTCTCTAACAAAGTTAATCTTATCGCTATGATTATTTAAATTTACTCTATTAAGCATGTAATAAAAAATAAATTCGTAAATAGAGTATGTGTTATTAAGGTGTTTTATTACTGCTTCTTTTCCTTGATGATTTAAAATATCATCAAGATCCTTATCATCTTTGGTGGTTTTAGTGACACCTACTTGTAAACCTTTAATATTTAATAGTCTTTCTGTTATTTTAAATGTTGCAGTTTGTCCAGCATCATCAGCATCGAGTGATAAAATTATTTCAACATTAAGAGATTTCAAAGCCTTTAAGTGTCTCTCACTTATAGCAGTACCCATCGTTGCTACAACGTTATTAATACCTACTTTAGAAAGGGCGATAACATCCATGAAGCCCTCGACTACGTATACGCGGTTATTTTTTTTAATCTCGTTTCTAGCTTCGTAGTAATTATATAAGAGTTCATTTTTCTTAAAGAGACTTGTTTCATTGCTATTAACGTATTTTGCTATATCTTGATTGGTTATCTTACGGCCACTGAAGGCGACTATATTTCCGTTTAAATCACTAAGTGGAAATATTACCCTACCTTTAAACCTATCGGTAAATACTCCCCCAGTTGTAAGGCCTATACCGGCTTCTTCTATTTCTTCTACACTGTAGCCTTTCCTAGTTAAGAACATCAAGATTTTACTTGAGTCTTCTGGGGCGTATCCTAATTTGAATTTATTGATAATATTATTATCTATCTTTCTTTGGTCAAAATATTTTTTTCCTTCTTCTCCATCTTCACTAACTAAGCAAAAATTATAAAACTCACTGGCATTCTTTACTAAGTTGTATAATTTTTCCTTCTTCTCATCTATCTTTGTAGCGGCTTGTTTTTGATATTTACTCATATCATAGTTAATGAAATCTGCTACAATAGTGACCGCCTTAGGATAGGGTACTTGTTCGTATTGCTGAACAAAGGTAAAGGCGTTACCACCTTCACCACAGGAGAAACACTTATATATTTGTTTTTCTTCTGAAACATGCATACTAGGATTGGTGTCACTATGGAACGGACAAAGGGCAATATGACTATTACCCTTTTTAGTTACATTAATATATTTAGATACTAAATCAACAATATTGACCTGATTTTTAATATTTTCTATATCTTGTTCATCTATTCTCATAACTAACCCCCCTAATTTTTTGACTCTTATATCCTCTCTCTTAAATAGTTGCTCAAATCAGTTATTTTGACTCTTTCTTGTTCCATTGTATCACGGTGTCTTACTGTGACTGATTCATCTTCTAATGTATCAAAATCGATAGTAATACAGTAAGGGGTTCCTATCGCATCCTGACGACGATACCTCTTTCCAATACTACCCGATTCATCATATTCAATATTAAAGTCACCGGCAACAAGTGAATAAACTTCCATTGTTTTATCACTTAGTTTCTTTGATAAGGGCATGAAACATGCCTTTATTGGTGCGATGCTAGGTTTTAGTCTTAAGACTACTCTAGTTTCACCATCTTCTAATTCCTCTTCATCATAAGCTTCATTAAGTATAGCAAGGAATAGGCGGTCCACACCAAGAGAAGGTTCAACGCAGTAAGGTGTATAACGTGAGTTATCAGTTGGATCTAGATAATCTAACTTTTCATTACTATGTTTAGAATGGACACTAAGGTCATAGTCAGTCCTGTTGGCGATACCCCAAAGTTCACCCCACCCAAAGTTATATTTATATTCAATATCACAAGTTCCTACTGAATAGAAACTTAACTCTTCTTTGTCATGATCTCTTAATTTAAGGTTATTACTAGATAATCCCAAATCATTTAAGAAACTCATTGCTTCTTTCTTCCAGTACTCATACCAGTAGTTATCTTCTCCTGGTTTGCAGAAGAATTCTAATTCCATCTGTTCAAATTCTCTGGTCCTAAAGATAAAGTTACCAGGGGTTATTTCATTTCTAAATGATTTTCCTATTTGAGCCACCCCAAGAGGTAACTTTCTTCTGGTGGTTCTCAAGATATTCTTAAAGTTAACGAATATACCCTGTGCCGTTTCAGGTCTTAAGTAGACCTCGTTTTTACTCTCTTCGGTTACACCTTGGTGAGTTTTGAACATCAGGTTAAACTGTCTAATATCACTAAAGTCATGTGCCCCACAGTTAGGACACTTAACTTCATGCTCTTTAATATAGGCAGTTAGTTCTTGATCATTTAAGTTACCAGCATTGATGTTTGGATCTATTTCTTCTATTAGGTTATCGGCACGATACCTAACCTTACACTTCTTGCAATCCATCAGAGGATCTCCGAATGTAGCCAAGTGTCCACTTGCCTTCCAAACCTCTTTATTCATCAAAATCGCACTATCTAAACCAATGTTGTGTGGTGAACTATATACAAACCTCTTCCACCATGCCTGTTTTAAATTATTTTTTAATTCTACTCCCAAAGGACCATAATCAAAAGTATTAGCAAGACCTCCATAGATCTCACTCCCTTGGTATATAAAACCACTTCCCTTAATGTGATTTACTATTACTTCAAAATTAACTTCTTTCTTCATTATTAATCCTCCTTATTTATTGTAGCTAGTAGCATGCTTTTAGCATTAAACTTTATTCCTGCTCTATCTTCTAAAGCCTCAATAAGTCTAATGATTACTTCATTAGTAGTTCCCGTTACTGTATCAATTTTATCACAGTTACTTAAATTTATCTTTAATAATATGCGCATTTGGCTTAAATATTCTTTGTTTTGATGGTGGTTGGAGCAGTTTTTACAGCAAAAACCTCCTTCATCATAACTAAAGTGTACAATTGATTTTTTACTACCACACTTAACACACTCATCAACATTAAACATTAAACCCTCATGACCTGCTATCTCATTAAGAATTGCCAGTAATATTAGTTTTGGGTTTGCTTCCTCTTCGATTAATTTAAGAGAAGTAGTAAAAAGATAATAACCAAAGATAGTTTCATTTAGGTTTAATATATAATGACTTAGAATACTAAGTAGTAAAATTAGGGTTAGTGATTTTTCAACCTTACTGGGGTAATTTAAAAGCACACCTCCACTTAGGGCTAAATGCCCTCCCTTACTCTTGGTTACTTCAAATTCACAATAAGAGTAAGGATGAGTAAGGCTCTTCCTTTTACTATTTATCTTCTTAGTACCCCTTGCTAGTACTGTAACTATTTCATCCTCAGTCAATATACTAAGAATTAGGTCATTATCCTTGTAATCGACAGTTCGCAAAACATAACCACGAAAACAATCATTCATTTAGTTGTCCTTATAACCGAATTCCTTCAGGTACCTAGAGTTATTACGCCAGTTCTTTTCTACCTTAACAAATAACTCTAACATTACTTTAATACCTAGTAATTCCTCGATATCCTTCCTAGCCAGGGTCCCGATTTGTTTCATCATGCTTCCACCCTTACCGATCATAATACCCTTCTGTGATTCCTTGTCGACTACAATAGTCGCATGAATATGATAGAAAGTTTTTTTCTTCTTCATACTTTCAATCATTACTGCGACACTATGAGGAACTTCCTCTTCAGTAAGCAGTAAAATCTTTTCCCTAATTAATTCACAGATAACAAATCTTTCAGGACTAGATGTAATAGCTTCTTTTGGATAATACATCGGACCTGAAGGTAAATAACTTTTAATAACATTTAATAGTTCATCCACGTTTTCTCCATTGAGTGATGAAACTGGTACGATAGAGTCAAAGTTATGGATCTTATTCCATTTTAGGGTAATCCCGATAAGTTCGTTTTTAGAGATTAAGTCTATCTTATTTATAACAAGTATTAAAGGACTTTTATAATTTTTTACCTGCTCTAATAGGTACATGTCTCCTGCTCCTATTTCTTCAGTCGCATCTACTATTAGTAGGGTAACTTCATTATCTCTAAGTGAAGAAAAAGCCACCCTATTTAACTCCTGACCTAGTTTATTCTTAGGTTTATGGATCCCTGGTGTATCAATGAAGATAATTTGTGATTGTTCGTCAGTATAAATACCCTCGATCTTATTTCTTGTTGTTTGTGCTTTTGGTGTTACTATTGCAATCTTATGTTCTAGTAATTGGTTAAGCAATGTTGACTTACCAGCATTAGGCCTTCCTACTATTGTCGCAAACCCTGATTTAAATTCCATTTACATCCTCCTTATTAAAAGCAAATGGAAGTAATTCTTCTACACTCACTCTCTTGTATTTTTTAATTTTATTTAATAAATATATCTCACAGTCTTTACTTACTAGTTCACTCAGTACCTGTCTACAGGCCCCGCACGGAGATATAAAATCACTAGTATTAGCAAATATTGCCACTTTTTTAATATCTTCTTTATTGTACCCCTTATTATAGGCACTGAACAAAGTACTTCTTTCAGCACAGATACTTAAACCGTAACTAGCGTTTTCTATATTAGAGCCCTTAATAATTTCACCGTTACTAAGTAGAAGCGCCGCCCCTACCTTAAATTTAGAATATGGGGAATAGCTAAGTTTGCTAGCCTCTCTAGCAGCTTCAAATAATTTTTCTAATTCCATTTTTCTAACTCCTATCTATATTCAAGAGATTAAGTACTTTAGTTTGCATTGCAAACATCTCTTCTTGATCTTCTTCATTTTGATGATCATAACCTAAAAGATGAAGCAAACCGTGCGTAAATAGGAAACAAACCTCTCTTCTAAGAGAATGACCATATTCACTAGATTGACTCTTAGCTTTACCACTACTTATAAAGATGTCTCCAAGTTCACGATAAGACATTTGGGTCTTATAGAATTCTCTTTCTTCATCTGTTAAATCACTTTCAAAGGCAAAACTTAATACATCAGTGGTTTTATCAATTGATCTGTATTCATTGTTTAGTTTCCTTATTTCCTCATCTAAAACAATACTCACACTTAATGATAAGGTCTCTTCTATTTCCAATAGATTTATTACTTTATTAGTGATACTAATGAAGTCATCTTCATATTCATCAAAACCGCTGTCACTAGTGTTATTAATATAATTTAATTCTAGACTCATATTTATTCCACTTCTCTTAAGTTTCTATCAAGTTCATACTTTAACTCTGCCAAACTATTTATTCTCATCTGATTTATTTCTACCATTTCATTATCATTCACTTTCTTCAGGTATTCACTTAATAGTGATTTTATTGTTTTCTCTATGTCTTGTCCCTTTAGGAATCTATACTCTATTTCCTTTAACAAGATAATCTTGTTACCCAATTCTAATATTTCTTTCATTTCATCAGTATAACTAACGTTAACTTCTCTATATTTTTCAACTTTTTTCTCTAAAAGATTCCTTCTACCATTTAAATCTAAAACCATTTTTTTAATAACTTTTAGTTTATCCATGCAAAATTCTCCCCTCGCATTTAAAAGTGATCATACGATATTATTATAACATCTAATTATGTATTTAAAAATAAAAACACCCGCTAAAGGTTTTAGTTTTGGAGATATGTTAAGTGACAAACTTATCGCAACTTTTATTTTTGACTATGTTATTCTATAATTAAATTGTCTTTCTTGCTTTGAAAGGAGAAACATTATGAAAAATAATGAAGCAAAGAAGAAGTTAGATATAGATGATAGAATGACTATTCAGGGTTGTCTGCATAAAAAATATACTGTTATAAAAATTAGTGAAATCCTAAAAGTACATAAAACAACAATATATAGAGAACTAGCTAGGAACTCTAGATTTGTTGAATCAAAGGTAACTAAGTTTGATGTTTGTAAAACCAGGAATAGATTAATCGTTTGTAATACATGTATTAAGAAAGCTTATTGTAATAAAAATAAATTCTACTATGATTATAAATATGCACAAGAACTTACGGATAATCGGAGGAAAACAAGTAGATGTCACCCCAGACTTCCTGTCGAAAAGATCAAAACAATCGACGAGATTGTTTACGCAGGGGTTAACTTAGGACAAAGTTTACATCACATTTATGTTTCAAACTCCGTCTTAAAGAAAATATGTTCTGAGAAAACAATAAGAAGATTGGTATATCGAGGAAACTTATCTATCAGGCCCAGTCAGCTTAGAAAGTACGTTGTTTATAAACGTGAGTACAAAAAAGATTATGACCGATATCGAATAAACAATATAAGTGCGGTCGTAGGTAGAAACTTCAAAGATTTTAAAAGAACATGTGCCAGCAACAAAAGAATGAATGTCGTTCAATATGATTCTGTTATCGGAAAAACCGTTGATAAGAAAGCTATTTTGACTATTACATTCCCTAAATATAATTTTCAATTTGGTATATTGATAAATAAAGGAAGCCCTTCATCCGTCCGGAATAATTTAACTAAATTATTTAGAAAGATAGGAAGGGATAATGTTAAAAAAATCTTTCCGATTAACCTTTGTGATAATGGTGTTGAGTTCTCTAGATTTTATGAAATAGAATACGATTCAAATGGAGAACAATTATCAAGAACTTTCTACACCAACCCTTATCGATCTACTGATAAAGCTGAGTGTGAAAGGAATCATGTATTTATTAGGTATTGTATACCTAAGAGCAAGTCTCTTGATCATTTAACACAAGATGTGATTAATGATATGTTCTCTTACATATGAATTAGTAAAGAAAAAGTTTGGTAAAGAATTCTTGGATACTATAGGTATAAGAAAAATTCCTAAAAAAAGGTTAAACTAACCCAAAATAGTTTAACCAAAATCACAAAGCAACAGAGACATATAACACATAGTTTTAAAAAGTTGCGATAACATAGACAAACTTATGGCAACCGAGTTTTCTTGCACTTTTATTATGGTATATTTTGCTATGTATGTCAAAGAAAAGACAACTTAAACGCAACTTTAAGTTGTCTAAATCAAGATGTATCATAATTTTATTTG
>DUOF01000061.1 GCA_012839015.1 bacterium | reverse complement strand
TATAAGTCAGTATAAGAATTGCCACTTGCATAGCGATATTACTCAAAGCATAGGAAAAGTCGTTATCGATTATAGTAATATCGATTTACTGAGTTTCTCTGCCCATAAGTTTTATGGTTTAAAGGGGGTCGGTGCTTTAATAAAGAGAAAGGGCATAAATCTAACTACCATGATTCATGGGGGACACAGCACTACTACTTACAGAAGTGGTACACCACCATTACCCCTTATTGGCTCTTTATATAAATCGCTACAATTAGCTACTACAAATATAGAAGAAAGATATCAACATGTAAAAGAACTAAATGAGTATCTGACTACTAAATTAGATAATTTACCTAACATAAAAGTTAATTCAAACGACTTTAGTATTCCTCACATTTTTAATGTGAGTATACTTAATCAGAGCAGTAAACAGACGGTAAGGGATTTAGAAAAAAAAGAAATATATATTTCCAACCATACCGCATGCTCAAGTAACACTGAAAAGTCACTAGCGGTCTATTCTCTAACAAAAGATGAACTACTTGCTACTACATGTGTTAGGATAAGTTTGTCTCATCTAACATCTAAAGAAGATATAGACAAACTAATAAGTGCTTTAAGGGAGGTTACTAATAAATGAAACAAGTAATCCTAATAACATCCCTTTGGTGTCCTTCTTGTCTTATTATGAGACCAAAGTATGAAAAACTATTCAAAGAAGTAAACATCGACATAATCGAATACGATTATGATGAAGATATAGAGATAGTTAAAAAATATAATATAGGTAAGATATTACCAGTTTTAATAATAAAGGAAGGAGGATTAGAAGTAGCTAGAGTTATCGGAGAAAAAAAGAAGAAAGAATTAAAGAAATTAATGGAGGAATTTAACAATGGTTAAAAAAACCCTTTTATATATATTCGCCTTTATGATGTTCTTTGGTTTTAACCAAAACCAAACCATAAAAGCAGAAGACACAATGCCTAATACTGTAAAGGTGCATTTCTTTACAGATCAATATTGTACAAACTGTGCTCAGATAGATAAGTATCTAAATGATCTTAAAGGAAAAGAGAAATTACCTATTGAGATAATTAAATATGATACGAATGATAGTGATCCAGTTAAAAGGGAAGAGAGTAAAGAACTTATGTTTGATGTTATTGATGCCTTAAAAGCAATAGATGAAGGGGCTGCGAACATCATGGGGACACCTTTCGTTGTCATTGGTGGAAAGTATTACAATGGTTCTAATGCGACCGTAAGACTGAGAATTAAGAATTATATTAAGAAGTATGAGCAGGAACCGTGGCTATTTGATTTAGTGGAAATGGTTAAAGACGGGGAGACATTAATAACAGAACATCTTGATTTTGATGATACACTTGATTATATGGATGATTTACCAATAATTGGAGTTGTGGATATTAGGGATGTATCCTTATTACTTATGACTATTTTAATTGGTGCGGTTGACGGTTTTAATCCATGTGCAATGGGTGTTTTAATATTCCTGATTGGGATGTTAATTAAAACCAAAGATAGAAAAAGGATGTGGATTTTAGGGTTAACCTTTTTACTTACATCCGCAGCCTTTTATTTGTTAATTTTGATGTCCTGGATAACTATAGCAAGCCAGTTTTTGCAAAAGTTTTGGTTCCAACTTATAATTGGGATGTTTGCCCTAGGTTTTGGGGCTTATAGTATTTATAAATACTTTAAATCACTGAAGAGTGATGATGGTTGCGAAGTTGTTGATGATACCAAGAGAAAGAGGATATTTGAGAATATTAAAAAGTTTATTTCAGAAAAAAAATATCCGATAGCTATGGCTGGTATCATCGCAGTAGCGGTAGTAGTTAATTTAATTGAACTTGCATGTTCAACTGGACTTCCTGTTATTTATGCAGAAGTTTTAGCGATTAATGGTGTAGCGGGGCATGAAGCACTTATGTACACTCTAATATACATCTTATTCTTCCTAATCGATGATTTGATTGTATTTGCTATCGCTATGTTTACGATGAAGGTTACTGGCATAAGCAATAGATATACTAAGTATTCCCATTTAATCGGCGGATTAATTATGTTGGCGATCGGGATACTGATGGTATTTTTCCCAAATATCTTGGCATTTAACTTTTAAGGGGTGAACACATGAAAGAAAAAGCACTATTAATTGGAGTTAATAAAAACAACCAAGACTTTGACGAAGAGATGATCGAACTTGAGAATCTTGTAATTTCACTTGAACTCGAGATCGCCGGCAAGATAATTCAAAACCTGAATGAAATAAACAGAGTCTTTTATGTTGGGACAGGTAAAATTGATGAAATTAAAGAATACATCGAGGAAAATGAGATTGATGTAGTTGTAGTTAATGCTGAGTTAAGTCCCTTGCAGCAAAGAAAACTTGAAAAAGAGTTTAAGGTTAATGTCATCGACAGGACTAACTTAATCTTAGAAATATTTGCTACCAGAGCTAGAACTAAAGAAGCTAAAATTCAGGTAGAGTTAGCTTATCTTCAATTTATGCTACCTCGTCTAGTCGGCTCCTACAGTGCGCTTGACCGCCAACGGGGTGGTAAAAACAAAGGTCTAGGGGAAAAGAAGTTAGAACTAGATCGAAGAAGAATCGAAGGGGATATTTTAAAGTATAAAAAAGAATTAACTAAAATAGAAAAACAAAGAGAAAATAAAAACAAAAGAAAGAATACTAGTATGTTACCTAAGGTTTCACTAGTAGGTTACACCAATGCTGGTAAGTCTACTTTAATGAACTTGTTCATTGACTTATATGTCAATGATGACAAAAAAAGAGTGGTTAATAAAGATATGCTGTTTACTACCCTTGATACTACAAGTAGGAGAATAGAACTAGAAGATGAAGAAGTATTTATTCTAAGTGATACAGTCGGTTTTGTCTCTTCTCTTCCTACTTTGTTGATTGAGTCTTTTAAGTCAACTCTTAGAGAAATACTTGAGGCAGACTTACTAATAAATGTAATAGACTTTTCAAGTGATAACTATG
>DUOF01000060.1 GCA_012839015.1 bacterium | reverse complement strand
TTTTTAACTCTTCTGAATTAAGATATTTGGTAGTTTTTCTAAGTTCTTTATAGAAATTTGCTCGTAAATCTATAATATCGTAATTGTTTTCTCCAGAATCTAGTAATTTTTTAAAATATTCTTTCTCCACTGTGTTAATTTCACTAAATGACGGGATATTTTTAGCGAAATCGCCAACGTTTTCACGTTTTAGGCTAAATAGAAGCTCATAGGGGTCACTGATTTTTTGATTTGTACTTAAGTTGTTAACACCTTGTAATATATTATTCATATTACGCTCAAATAGAGGAATGAACTCATTATCTTTTGATATAGCATATATTAGCCCATGACAAGTTAACCCTTGATATCTATCAGCAAGATTTGAAAAGACTATTTTTTTTACGTTTTTCCCTTCTTCGTATATTTTTGCGCCCATACCATTAGGTTTAATAAAAACTATATTACCATTGTTATTAAAAACAACGCCACGATCGTCAATAAATGTATATTCTTCTTTTCCGCGTATATAATCGGCAGGTATAATTCTTTCAGTCCTGATTTGAAAATTTTGGTCATTGTCTAGAGTGATAACTTCTTTTGTCTCAACGTTATAAAGGTAGTTTTTTTTGTCCCATTTCCTGCGAATTAAGATGTAAGGGCTATTAGGCCCCATGTAAGTAGTCTTCACATAGTTTATGTTTTTAATTGCATCAATTTTCTCACCTTTGTACTCTAATGTAAAAGTAGAGTTAAGCTTTTGAAATATTGTCTATTTTTCAACAATATCAGAATATTTGTAATTTTCCATAATCACCATTCACTTTCTTTTTTGTCTGTCTAGCATTATTTGCAAGTACTCTATTATACATGTGTTGGGAAACATTGTAAATAAGAAACAAGAGCCCTGAAAGATGACACTATTCACATTTGCCACATTTTCCTATAAAATAATTGCATATATGTTAGAAATAGATATAATATATAAGAACAAAATTATTACTAAGCTGCTTTAGGTTAATGGCAGACCAAATCCATGGTAAGGATTAAGTATCGGTTCGACTCCGGTAAGCAGCACCATTAATTTGAACTCCCTATACAATAGGGTTTTTTTATAAATATTTATTAGGCAAATATATCCCTAATACAAAACTCACGATTAGTAATAGAATACTTGACTCAATATAACTTAAATAGTTAATTAAGGTGGATAAAGGGGAAAATATATATGTTTAAAGGATTACTAGATGAGATTAAAAGTTTAAATTCAGATGTGAAGAATGTTGCGAACTCTAAAAGGGCGGTAGCACTTAGAAAGAAACTGCTATCGATAGGGGTGCCAATGGCAATAATTGGTTTTCTCGGTTCATTTATTTGCTTTGTTTTGTTTGCTACTGCAGGTCCTTCCGGGTTTGAGGTGAGTGGATTTTCTGCTAGGATAATAGTACCGTTCATACTCTTTATGCCTTTTGGGGTCTTGGGGATTATAGGATTAACTATAGCATCATACGGATTTGAAATTGTTGTAGTAGGTTATACAACTGACCTTATTGATGAAACAGTCGGTAATAATTGTCCGAGTTGTGGTGATAAAATAGAATCAACTGAAGTATTTTGTTCACAATGTGGTAAACCAGTGAGAAAAGAGTGCTCAAAGTGTAAACATATCAATAATGTTAAAAATCTTCATTGTGAAAAATGTGGAACAGGTTTGGGTAGGTAATAAAATAAAATTTTAGTAAGTTACTAAAACCTTGGTTAGATACCAGGGTTTTTAAAACATTAAATAATAGAAAAGAGGTGTAATCTTATGAAAATTTTAATAACTGCATTTGAGCCTTTTGATGATAATGAGATTAATTATTCTAAAGAGGTATTAGAAAGACTTGATAATAAGGTAGGAATAAATAAAGAGATACTACCAGTTGAATACAACGGTTCTTTTACTAAGATGAAAGAATATATCGAAAAGTATAATCCGACTCATATAATTATGCTAGGAGAAGCTAGAAAATATCCGGGTGTTAGATTTGAAACAATTGCTTCGAATGAATTAGGTGATAAACCTGATAATATCAACTTCGTTCCTACTAGTAGATTTATTAATGAAGGCGCAAGTTGTAGGATCTTCGCAAACCTTGATTTTGATTTATTTCTTGATTCTTTTAAAGAAACGGGTATCGAGGTCTTTAAATCATTTAATGCAGGAAACTATGTTTGTAATTCATTGTTTTACCAAACTATGGAGTATTTACTGGAGAAGGATCCAAGCATTAAGTGTGGTTTTATTCATATACCGGACTTAACTAAATATGACATAAACGGTGTTGTAGAAGGACTAGATAATTTCACTGATAAAACAATCAAATAATAGTAAAGAGAACTTAATAAGTTCTTTTTATATGCAATGTAGGTTTGAAAGTAAAATATTTGCTATAATTAATATGAAGGGGTTGAAATTATGGAATTTGAAATTATTCTACAATTTATTGAATCAATTATTAAAAATGGAATCGAAAACAACTTCGATGAAACAACGATCGAAATAGATATCGTTATGTTTAATGATTATTTATTAGACCGCAAGCTCATTGATAAGTTTAATCTGAGTAGGATTAATAAGATATTAGAGAATCTAAGTGAAGTTATTAAAAGATTTGAAGAAAGTAAAAACGCTAATTTACTTAGCGATATTAAAGATCTAGAAACTACTAACAAAATTATTAAAACTGAAAACTAAATAATGCTACCCAGTAAGACAAAACTACTTATAACAAGTAAAATTGCTACTAGAAGGTTAAATACATTTCTAAAGTTAAGAAGGGTACTTCTTCTCATTGAGGAATCAAAATGACTATGTATTTTTTCTATTTCTTCGCTAGTAAATTCCCTTTTGGGAATAATAATCGCGTGATATTTATTAATATATAAATAGAAATAATTTTTATTTTCAAAGTAAGAATGAAACTGTGCTAGTGGTAGACTGGTTTCTCTGTCGTCTACTATTTCAGTATAGTTTTTGCTATCTATTTTCATAGTCACATCGCTTTGAAATTCTGAATTCCTAACGGCTAAATAAACTCTTAAGTAAACTAATAAGAATATAAAGATAGTTAAAGGATAAATAAGATGTGATGTTTCAAATGGGTAAGTACTAATAGAGTAAATAAACGCTATTAGAAGCGCGATTATAATAAATGGGGTAGTCAAAATAAATGTGTTCCTGTGTAATAAGTAAATAAGAAAATCCCTCTTATTTAAAACTTGCTTAAAATCTTTTTTAATCATTTTTATCACCTGGTTTAAGTTTATAGTTTACAAACGGTAAAATCAATTGTATCAGGGGATTTTTAAAGTGTTTGATAAGATCTATCTTATCTATCTCCTTATTAAGCAAATTACTACTTAATTCGCTAATTAATGGCACATTTAGTTTAAGGTGAGCAAGAGTTTCTTTTTCTATTTGAAAGTCAAAATCTATAGCAAATCTAATGGCTCTTAGTATTCTTAAAGGATCTTCTTTAAAGCGAACACTCTTATCTCCGATAAGCCTTATTAACTTATTTTCTAAGTCACCTAGTCCATCAAACCTATCGATTAATTTATTGTTAGCATAACATATAGCGTTTATAGTAAAGTCCCTTCTTTCTAAATCTTCTTCTAATTTATCAGTAAAGACAACTTTACTCGGATAGTGTACTTTTGAATAGATTTCTTTCCTATAAG
>DUOF01000059.1 GCA_012839015.1 bacterium | reverse complement strand
GGATTTAAAAGCGCTATTGATGGGAAAATGATTGAAAGAACAAAACCGTCCTTAAGTCAAGGTCAGGTTGGCAATGTCCAAACTCAAATAGAAAACTCAGAATTTGGCTATTGCACCGAATTTATTTTACAACTTTCACCTGAAAAAGAAGGTAAGAAGAATTTCAATGAAAAAAGGTTTGTTAACGTTTTAGAAAACAATGGTGACTCAATTGTGGTAGTACAGGATGAGGATTTAGTAAAGGTTCATATCCATACCCTAAAACCCGGGAATATCTTTAATTATGCCCAACAATTTGGAGAGTTCAAAACTCTAAAGGTTGAGAACATGCAAGAACAACATTCCCACATAAGTGAAATAACAAAAGAAGAACAAAAAGAATATGCTTTAATCTCTGTAGCTGTTGGTGAAGGGGTTAGCAAAATGTTTAAGGATCTTAGAGTTGATTATATAGTAAGCGGTGGACAAACAATGAACCCATCAACTGAAGACTTTGTTGAAGCAATTAAGAAGGTTAATGCCAAAAATGTATTTATCATGCCTAACAACTCAAATATCTTGATGGCAGCTAATCAAGCAAGCGAGGTAGTTGAGGATGTTAACTGCAAGGTTATTCCTACCAAAACTATACCGCAAGGTATGGTTGCTTGTATGATGTTCAATCCTGATGCTGGTGTTGAAGATAACTTCAATGAAATGAGTGAGGCCATTAGCAGGATTAAAAGTGGCCAAGTAACCTTTGCCATTAAGGATACTAAAATTGATGGAATAGAAATAAAGGAAAACTACTTCATGGGATTAAATGGGAAAAACATTATTTCTTGTAAAGAGGATAAAGTCGAAGCAACAACTGAACTAATTGAAACCATGATTGATGAAGAGAGTGAAATAATTACACTTATTTCTGGCGAAGATGTAAGTGAAGAAGAAACTAACAAAATAGTCGACTACATAACGAGTAGGTTCCCGGTAGAAATCGATGTCAAAAACGGTCGGCAACCTGTCTACAGTTATATAATCGGAGTAGAATAGAGCGCAAGCTCTTTTTTTACACTCTTTATTTTGATAGAATAAAGATGTTGTAGAAGAGGTAAAAATGAAGCTAGAAAATTTAAAATTAACAAATAGGAGAGAACTCTACTTAAAGAATAGCCTAGGGTTAAGTACCATCCAGGATTTGGTTAACTACCTACCAAAAAAATATGAAAATCTCACTATAAGTGAAGAATTACGCCACGATAGCAAGGTTGTAGTATTAGCTAAAGTAGTCGAGGAATTAAATGTAACCAGGATCAGAAAAAACTTAACTAAGGGTGATTTTTACGTAGAAATAAACGGTGATCTATACAAGATAATTATCTTTAATAGAGACTTCCTAAAAAGATATTTAAGTGTGGGTCAACGAATTAAAGTAGAGGGAAAATTAAACTACTACCGCAGGGAAATAGTAGCCAGTAACATCTATTTTAATATTAGTGAAAATATAGTAACAAAATATAATCTCGATAAGGGTATGAATGACAAAGAATTTAAATCCTTGGTGAATAAAGGTCTTAAAGTCCTAGAATCTAATAACATTAATTTAAACATTGTCCCTAAAACTTATATAGAAAAGTATCAACTACTAGATAAACTAAAGTGTTTATATCTAGCCCATAATCCAAGCAATATAAATCAAGTCAAGAGGGCTTTCCGCCATCTTAAATATGAAGAGTTACTAGAGTTAGTAACAAGTCTAGAAATAAACAGGAGAATTATAAAATCAGGTGGTAATAGTAAAAAGAAACTAGTGAACTTATCACTCCTAGAAGAGTTTTATACTACACTTCCTTATGAGTTAACGATCTCACAAAAAAGTGCTATAATGGAGATTGTTAGTGACCTGCAAAAGCCTAGCAATATGTACCGTATTCTGCAGGGAGATGTCGGCAGTGGTAAGACCCTGGTGGCACTTTCTTCGATGATCGCAGCAGTAAGTGCCTCCTACCAAGCTGCCATGATGGCACCAACAGACTTATTAGTTAGACAACACTATGAGAGTCTTAAAAATTTTATAAAACTAGACATCAATATCGCCTTCTTGGTCAGTAGTATGACTAATAAAGAAAAAGCCAGAATCAAAGAGGATTTAGAAAACGGAAAGATTGATATAATCGTAGGGACTCATTCCTTAATACAAAAGGATGTTAACTTTAAAAAGTTAGGTATGGTAGTAATTGATGAGCAACATCGATTCGGAGTTGAACAAAGAAGACTCTTAAGAGAGAAAGGTGAAGCAGTTGACCTACTGCTTATGAGCGCTACCCCTATTCCTAGGAGTTTGGCACAAACTGTCTATGGGGACCTAGATATTTCTACCCTAGAGGGTTATCCAAATGGTAAAAGAAACATAACTACTAAAGTGCTAGTAAACAAAGATAAAGAAACTATCTTTAAATATGCTAGAGAAAACCTTGAGAAAAATAACAAAATCTTTGTTGTTTGTCCCCTAATTGAAGGTGATTCAAGCAAAGATGTCAGTTCCGTATATGAACTGTTTTTAGGTGAGTTTGCAAAGTATGGTGTTGGTTTTTTACACGGTAAACTAGACGAGATAACTAAGGTGCAAACCTTAAGTGATTTTGATAATGGAAAAATAAAGATTGTAGTATCTACCACAGTCATTGAGGTTGGAATAGATATTAAGGGTGCTAACGCTATATTTGTATATGGTAGCGAGCATTTTGGTATGGCTCAATTACACCAATTACGTGGTAGAATCGCTAGAGACGGGAACAAGGGCGAATGCTTCCTACTTACATCTAAGGATGACCCTGAAGTGTTAGAGAGATTAAACTTCTTAGCTAGTACGCAGGATGGTTTTAAAATAAGTCGCTATGATATGCAAAGAAGAGGTATTGGTGATATAATAGGGAGTAGGCAAAGTGGGGTTAGTGACCTTAAAATGGCTAATATAATAGATGACTATCATATATTAGAAGTGGCTAGAAAAGATGCTAAAAACATTTTTAATAATCAATCTATAAAAGAGTTCAATGATTATATAAAAAGAATTGAAAAGAAGATTAAAAATAATTTAACCATGTTAAATTGAAAGGAGTGTATGTATGCAAAAAATAGTTATAGATGCGATGGGTGCTGACCTAGGTAGTAAAATAGTTGTTGAGGCTATAAAGGATTTTCTAAAAGACTACAAAGACGTGCAAATCATCGTCAGTGGTAAAAAGGAAGAACTAAAGGATTTAGAAGGACTAGTTAAAATTATTGATGCTAGGGATGTTATGCAAATGGAAGATGGCGCCTTAGAAGTAATGAGAAAGAAAGAAACTAGTATGATAAAGGCAATTGAAGTTGCTAAGAAGGGTGAAGCCGACGCAGTTGTAAGTGCTGGCTCTACCGGAGCCTTTCTAACTGCAGCTACAATCCATTTAAAATTAATCGAAGGAGTTAAAAGGGCAGCCTTAGTTTCGCCATTCCCAACCAGGGATGGGAGCAGTGTGGTCTTGTTAGACATTGGTGCCAATAGTGAAAACAACGCCGAACAATTATTACAATTTGCTAAGATGGGTAATATCTACACCAAAAACTTTAAAAATATTAAAGAACCAAGAATGTATCTTTTATCAAATGGAACTGAAAAAGAGAAGGGTTCTCCTGTTATAAAAGAAGCCCATAAGTTAATTAAAGAAGCAAAGTTCAAAGGTTTCAAAGGAAATATTGAGGCAAGAGAAGTACTAAGTGGATGTGCTGATGTAGTAGTAACCGGAGGCTTTGAAGGAAACATATTCCTAAAAGGCACCGAAGGAACTGCTAAGATGATTTCAGGCCTACTTAAGGATGCTTTTAAAAAGAATATCTTTACTAAACTAGGATACTTACTAGCTAAGTCAGGTATTAATGATATGAGTGCTAAAATGGATTATAAAAATTATGGTGGTGCTCTACTTTTAGGAGTTAATAAAGTAGTAGTTAAAGCACACGGTTCAAGTGATTCGCGGGCATTTTACAATGCTATTAGGGTAGCTTATGAATCAAATAAAAAATCATTAATAGAGAAGATGAGGGAAGAATTGAAATGAAAGAATTACTAGAGAAATTTAAAATAATCCCTAATGATGAGAAAATATTTTTAAAGTCACTGACACATTCATCATATTTAAATGAACATCAAAACTTGAAAGAGGATTTAGAAAAATTAGAGTTCATGGGAGATGCGGTCCTACAACTTTTTGTATCAGAACTAATCTATTTAGACGGAAAAGCAAAAAATGAAGGTGAAATGACACTTATGCGTTCCAAGTTAGTACGTGCAGAAGCTTTATTTAAGCTAGCCAAGGAGATTAACCTAGGGGAATTTCTAAGGTTAGGAGTCGGAGCGGATAAAAATGGTGGTAGAACAACCAAAAATGTTTTAGCTGATGCCTTTGAGGCTTTTATTGGTGCGATTTATTTAGATCAGGGTTATCACAAAGTCAAAGAGGTAATTAGGGAATTATTCTTACAAAAAATCAAAGAGTTAGACTTTGAAAATTTAATTGATTATAAAACAAGGCTCCAAGAAGTTCTAATAAGCGACAAGCGTAAGAATGTAAAATATGTAGAAATCTCCAAAAAAGGAACACCTAATGATCCTATTTTTGAATTCGCAGTCGTTATAGATGGAGATATAGAGTTAGCTAGAGGAGTTGGAAAATCTAAAAAAGCTGCCCAACAAGAGGCCGCTAAAAAAGCCTTAGCTAAATGTGCTGATTTATAAGGAGTGATTAGATGAGTTTTTTTAAAAAACTAAAAGAAAGAGTCCTTGGAAAGGGAACTAAACAAAACGAAAAATATAATGCTGCCCTTACTAAAGCAAGAGGTAATTTTGCCGACCGCCTGAAACTATTAGCAGCTAGATATAGAAGTATTGATGAAAATTACTTCGAAGACCTAGAAGAAATATTAATTGAAGCCGATATTAGTGTTAATATCGTATTTGAGATAATTGAAGAAGTAAAAAAACAAGCAAGATTAGATAAAATTACTGATCCTAATGATATTAATGAGGTATTAGTAGATAAGATGTTTGTTTATTATGCTAAAAGCGGAGAAGACATGGATACGGAACTTAATTTAAATGAAGACGGTTTAAGTGTTATTCTTGTCGTCGGTGTAAATGGAGTTGGTAAGACCACCAGTATTGCTAAGTTAGCTTATAAGTTGAAAAATGAAGGTAAAAAGGTCGTCTTAGTTGCTGGTGATACATTTAGGGCTGGTGCGATCGAGCAATTAGACGTCTGGGGTGAAAGACTTGATGTTGAAGTAGTCAGTGCACCAATGAAGAGTGACCCTTCTAGTGTTTACTATGATGGGGTAAAAAGAGCACTAGAAGTAGGTGCTGATGTACTTATATGCGACAGTGCAGGTAGACTTCAAACTAAGGTTAATTTAATGGGTGAACTTTCTAAAATGAGAAGAGTTTTATCAAAAGCGGTCGAAGGTGCACCGCATGAGGTTATGTTGATAATTGATGCCACCACAGGACAAAACGGTGTCTTACAAGCCAAGAGTTTTGCAGAAGCCACTGGTGTTGACTCGATCATCTTGACTAAAATGGATGGGACTAGTAAGGGTGGAATCATCCTATCAATCAGGGAAGAATTAGGGATACCAGTTAAGTACATAGGAACTGGTGAGAAACTAGAGGATTTAGAGGAGTTTGATCTAGAACAGTATATGTATGGACTTACTTCTACGATGGAGGGATAATTATGAGTTTAGGGAAAACACTATTTAATTTTTTACTATTAACAATTGCTCAAGCAATTATTTTTAAACTAGCAGAATCATTTGAACTATTGTTTGATTTTGGTTACTTAAGTGTATTAATTATTTTGTTCTTAGTCTTTGCTTTTATCTTTACCTACTTCTTTTACCCAAAAGAAACCAGAAAGGGTCTTTTCTCTAATACACTCTTCTATCGGGATAGTGGCGCAGTATTCTTACTCTTAATTACACTTGCAATTGTAAGAGTCTTCTTCTGGAGTTAGTCATATGGAACTAGTTAAAACAAAATCAATCAATGATTTAATAGACTTCTATGGTGTTTTATTAACCAAGAATCAACTAAATACCCTTGAACTTTATTATCAAGAGGACTTATCCTTAGGAGAAATAGCAAGTGAGTTAAATATAAGCAGAAGCGCTGTATATGACTCCCTTAAAAGAAGTGTTGATTTATTAAAAGACTATGAAAGTAAATTAAAATTAGTAGCAAGAGAAAAGAGTAAGATAAAGCTATTAAAGGTAATAGATAATTTAGACAAAGAAACAATCAAAAAAGAAATTGAAAAACTATAGGAGGTACAAAGATGGCATTTGAATTACTAGGAGATAAATTACAAGGTATATTAAAAAAGATAAAAGGTCAAAGTAGACTAACTGAAGAAAACATGGATGAGATGCTAAAAGAGATTAGGATATCCCTTTTAGAAGCGGACGTTAACTTTAAGGTGGTTAAAGAATTCGTTAATAATATTAAGGAAAAATCACTTGGATTAGATGTTAGTAAGAGTCTTTCACCTGGGCAAATGATTTTTAAAATTATAAAGGATGAGTTGGTTGTTCTGCTTGGGGACGAAAACAAGGGTCTAGACATCAGTGGTTTCTCTTCACTGATGCTAGTAGGTCTTCAAGGTAGTGGTAAAACTACCAGTGCTGCAAAGCTGGCTTATTATCTTATGAATAAACAAAACAAGAAACCCCTTCTGGTAGGTTTAGATGTTTATCGTCCTGCAGCTATAGATCAATTAATTAACCTAGGAGAGAGTATTGGAGTAGAGGTATATTTTGATAGAGAGTCTAAAGATGTAGTCGACATAGCTAAAAGGGCTGAGGCCTATGCTAGAGAAAAAGGTTTTAATCTAATCATTTATGATACTGCTGGTAGACTCCATATAGATGAGACATTAATGG
>DUOF01000006.1 GCA_012839015.1 bacterium | reverse complement strand
TATTTAGCGATGAAGCCTTCTCTACCAAAATAGATAAAGTTCTCATTTTCAGGAGCAGGCTCATAGGTGGCCTCATTGTCAATCATGGTAGTGTTTACAATTAAGTTATATTTTACATCAGTATTAGGACCAGTAGGAGTTACAATGATCTTTTCTAGAGAGTAACCCTCATCACAAACTAATAAGTTATCTTTTATCTCACAGTCTATTTTATAGTCTTCATTTAAGAAGATGTGGTTCATGGCGTTTTCAAATCTTGGTAGACGGTTAATCATTTTAGTACCATCTTCATTAACATAGGTTAAGTAAGAAGGCATAGTAGAAAGGAAGATAGTAATAACTAACACTCCTAGGGCGGTAATAAAACTTCTCTTTCTAAGTTTGAACAGGGCTATTGAATTATAAATACTCTTAAAGCAAAGTTTTATGGTTTCTCCTGCCTTTTTTATAAAGCTGCTTTGATTAGTTTCCATATGTACACTTCCTTTTCATTCATAGTAAATTGTAATATATAATAGTGAAATTAACAATAAACATTTAACTTTATTGTTAATATTAGGTGCTTTTGTTAAAATTACTTATAGGAGTTGAAAACACATGATAAAAAGAATAACTATAGTTTTAGCCGCAGTGTTACTCTACTTTGGTTTTAATAATCAAGTAGTCCTTGGCCTTGATTTTAAAGATATTAAACTAGGTAGTATCGTTGTAACTGATTCTTCTGTAGAATATACAGATTTTAGACTTTACGCTCCACTTGCTAGTGAGATAACTCTAAAAGTAAACAATGAAAGTGAAGACTACTCCTTTGTAATGGAAGAAAGTGAAGGACTTTGGTTTTCAAGGGTATCAACCTTAGGTAACTTACACGGATTTGAATACGTTTATGAAGTAACTACTACTGAGGGTAGCTTTGATATTATAGATCCTTATGCTAAAGCGGTTAGTTTTGATGGTAGTAAAGGTGTCATTTTAGATCTTAGTCAGACTAATACTGCTAACTGGATAGAGATGAAAGATGTTAATACTAGGAAGTCAAAGCAATTTATTTATGGTTTACATGTGGAAGACTTTTCAAGTCACCAAACCTGGAATGGGCCTGAAAACTATAAAGGTAAATTTTATGGTGTTATTTCAACTGGAACTTCAATCTCGGGACAACCGACCGGTTTTGATTATTTAAATACAATTGAGGTATCTCACTTAGAACTAATGCCTGTATATGATTTTGGTGTAGACACTTATAATCCAGGATACGAAGGGATGTTCCCTTTTTCACTTTCAAGAAGATATGCTCAGGAACAGGAATTTGATGCTCCGATCATGGAGTTTAAGGAAGTTATTGATTTTTTAAATCAAAACAATATGAGTGTGGTAATGAAGGTTGATTTTATTAATTATAGTAATTACTTTTATAATAGTATGAGCAAACTTGTCCCTGACTTATTCATTAGTGAGGGTGTAATTAATGTAGATAATGACTTTGCTAAAAAATATATCATTGATCTTTTTGATTACTACGCTAGTGAATTTAGACTAGGTGGTTTTAGTATTAGAAATATTGAAAAGTATCCGCTTACCCTAATCGGGGAAATCGCTAGTGTAGTTAAATCGGCTAATGAAAATGCCCTTATTTATGGAGGTGGCAACTACTCTGAAACAACTCCTGGTTATTTCTCACCTAGCGAGCTTAAAAACTATGAGGATATTAGTTTATTTAATTATTCACTAAGAGATGGTTTATTTGGGAGTTTGTTTAATAATGAAGATAAGGGATTACTAACTGGAGATTATTCCGAAAATAATCTAGAAGCTGTTAAATTTGCACTTCTAAGTAGTATTAATCATAAGGACTTAGATTATAGTAAGGTTAAGAATCTAATCTATCAAGATCAATGGATTGCAAGTTCTACCTATCAGATGATTAATGCCCTGAGTAGTTATGAAGGTTTAACTTTAAATGATAAGTTAAGATTAAATGAATTCTCTGAAACATACAATATTTCAAAGATTCAACAGGCATATCTAACAATGTTCTTATCTGGTGGTATCCCATATATTTATAATGGTGATGAATTTTTAAAGACTAGGGAAGAAGTTATAAGAACTGAAGGAGAAGACCTAGTTTGCTATGAGAGACTTTGTTTTAGAAGTGATATTAGTGAGACTGGTCACCCTATTAACTGGAACAGGCTAAACAGTAATAAGAGTATGGCGGAATACTTAAAGACACTAGTACTACTTAGAAATAATAATAATTTATATAGTTTACAATTTAATGAGGAAACCATTAAAAATAAAATAAGTTTTAATTATGACGGTGAAGGGGTTCTAGGTATTGTCTATACTACCGGAAGAGATAGTTTAAGAGATATTGAAAAAGCTTATACAGCATTTAATTATACAGGTTCCTTTAAGAAAGTTACCTTTCCCAAAGGAGACTCCTGGAGGGCTCGTTATTATACCGCGGGTAGACAACTCCTAGATGATGGTATAAACATTGATCCTTACGGATATTACATTAGTTTTAGTATTAAACAAGCGGGATTTTCCTTCTGGGTACCTCTCTTGTTTCTAGTATTCTTATTTACTGGGATATACCTACTAAACACCTTCCTAGCTAGTTTAATAGTAAAGAGGGATGGAGACCTTAGTAAGGTTAAGATGAAAGGTAAAGAAAAGTATCTAAATCTTCTTAAAAGAAGAGAAGATAAGAAAGTTAAGGCAGGAGAGGCTCAATTAAATAAAGAAGAAACAAAAGAAGATTCAAAAGTAGTCAAGGAAGATAAGGAATCAGACAAAGAGGAATAATAGAAAAGGAACAGACTTAAACAGCTGTTCCTTTTTATTAATGTTAGTTTAGACTATTTCTCTTCACTATCGTTCATATTCATTATAACCGGGATAATCATTGGATTCCTCCTAGTTTTATTAAATAAGAATGTTGATAGGGTGTTTCTAATTGTGTTTTTTATTTCACCAAATGTTACTCTATCTTTCTTAAATAAGTCAGTTAGAGTGGTATTGATTAGGGTTTCTGCTTGGACTACTAGTTCAGCGTTTTCCTTAATGTAGATGAACCCTCTTGAAAGTATTGTAGGTTTAGTAAGTAAGCGATTATTCTTAGCATCAATAGTAACTAAGGCTGCTACCAATCCTTCATTAGATAATATCTTACGGTCTTTGATAACCGCGGTAGATAAACCATTGATATCCTTGCCATCAACATAAATATCGCCGGCATGAACTCTACTTACTGCTTTAGTTACTTTACCCTTATCTAAAAGTAAGACATCTCCATTAGCTAAAACAAATGTATTGTCTTTAGGAATATCTAACTCATGGGCAAGTTCAGCATGAAGTTTTAACATTCTATATTCTCCGTGCATAGGACAGAAGTAATTAGGCTTGAATAGTTTAAGTATTAGTTTTAATTCTTCTCTAGATGCGTGTCCTGAGGCATGAATGTTAGAAATAACTGAATTAGTTAGTACATTGACACCGGCACGACTAAGTAGGTTAACAACTTTGTTTATTGCTGCGGTATTACCTGGTATCGCACTTGAAGATAAAACAACTGTATCACCTGGGGCGGCTTTTATGTGTTTGTGTTGTCCTGCTGCGATCCTTGAAAGTGCCGCCATAGTTTCGCCTTGCGTTCCTGTTGAGAAGATTAGTATCTCTTCAGGGCGCAGTGTTTTAGCAACCTCTGGGGAAATAAAGTAACTGTCTGGTACATTTATATAACCAAGTTTTCTTCCAAGTAAGATAGTTTTTTCCATTGAACGACCGAAGACTAAAATCTTTCTTTTGAAGATAACTGCTGCTTCTGCGATTTGTTGGATACGGTGGACATTGGAAGCAAATGTTCCAATAATAAGTCTTCCACTTGTATTTCTAAAAACATCATGGATTGAGGCAATAACCTCTCTCTCACTTATAGTAAGTCCTGGGACTTCTATATTAGTAGAGTCAGATAACAATAAAGTTATATTGCTTTCTCCTAGTTTTGCAATCTTATGTAAGTCGATATCCTTGCCTACTGGAGTTAAGTCTATTTTAAAGTCTCCTGTATGAACAATTTTACCATTAGGGGTATCTATTTCAATCCCTAGAGTATCTGGGATTGAGTGAGTCATATCAAAGAATGATAAGACAAAAGGACCGACCTTTATATTAGAGTTTGAGTCTATTTCACTGATTCTTGATTTACTCTTGATTCTATGTTCATCTAATTTGTATTTGATGAATGATGCTGCCAGTTTAGGAGCATATATGGTAGGAACACTGATGTTTTTTAATAAAAACGGGATCCCTCCGATATGGTCTTCATGACCATGGGTTATAATTAGTGCTTTGATTTTTTCTTGATTTTCGACTAAGTAGGTATAGTCTGGTAAAACATAGTTAATTCCTGGTAGATATTCATCCCCAAAAGTAACTCCTGCATCGATAATTATTATGGAATCACCATGTTCGATACAATAGGTATTTTTCCCGACCTCTCCTAAACCGCCTAAAGCAAAAAAGGCCGTCTTAGTCGTTTTTTTGACTACTTGATTCATTTTATTCTCTCCTTATATATTATTATTTAATAGTAAAAATTCCGTAAAGTAGAAATAACTTCATAGATTATAATAAAGATGTATTTGTTTGTAAAGTTTAATTATCAATCTTAACTTCCTTTTTCTTGTTAATAAAGAATTTATTAAATAATACACCTATAATACCTAAAAATATAACTATTGCGAATACAATTATACTTAACAAATAATTTCCTTCAATAATACTAGCACCAATTAGGGTGGAAGTCAAGATAGAAGGGATTCTAGCAAATGTAGCTATTAGTAGGTAGTTCCTAAACTTAATTTTAGTAAACGGGGCCACGTAATTAAATAAATCTTTTGGTGTGCCAGGTACAAAAAACAACAAAAAAAAGATCCATTCTATTTTCTTTTCTTTTTTAATAAAATCAAATTCAGTTAATTGTCTATCCTCTTTTTTAGAAGTTAACATAGGTTTACCAAGGAACTTAGTCATTTTATAAGCAATGTAGGTACCAATTATAACTCCAAGTAAGCATACTCCTAAACCAACCCAGGCTCCATACATCATCCCTGCTAGTAACTCAACAAACTCACCAGGTATAATCGCAATGACTACTTGTAATATCTGAATACCTAGCATGACCAAAAAACCTAACCATCCTAGTGAATTTAGATAATCCTTGAAGTCTTGACGGGCACTTTCTTTGCTCAGTGAAAAGACAAATGGTAAAAGTAAAGCGGTAATAATAAGCATTACTATTACTATTAACGAAATAATTATTATTCTGGATTTATTTTCTTTAACGATTTCTCGGAATTTTCTCTTATTAGACATCAAATCACCTTTTCCTAATTATAGTTTAAAAGAAAACTATTAACCATAAATTTATAGTAATTTTTATAAAATGGCAAGGATATAATATGAAGGGGAGGATACTTATGAAAAAAAGAGTTTTTATTTCCCTATTTTTAGTTTTTATTCTGGTAGGTACTCTAGTTGTGAGGGCTAATTCTAAAAAGGAGAGTATAAATGTACTTCTTTATGGTCTAGATGGTCGAGAAGAAGATGAATATGAAAGAAGCGACTCGATTATGATTATCAATTATAGCTTTAATAGTAATAAAGCGATAATCACCTCGATCCCAAGGGATAGCTATGTGAGGGTTACGTGCCGCAACAATCGCTTTGATAAAATAAATCATGCATACGTATATGGTGAGTTGGATAAAAAAGGTGATGGGCAAAAATGTCTTAATGATACAGTAAGTAAATTATTTGAAGTAAACAACCTATATAATGCTCAGGTGGATTTTGACAAGGTTATAGAAATTATTGATTATATTGGATTAATTAGTATTACTCCTAGTAATAGTTTTTGCCAATCTAATATAAAAGGAACCAGAAAATATTGTTTTGAAGCAAATAAGACCATATCAATGGATGGAGAGCAATCTCTTGCCTATATGAGAAACAGGAAAAGTTTACCAAATGGGGATTTAGATCGCTCAAAGAACCAAAGACAAGTCCTAAAAGAAGTAATTAATAAAGTTTTAAAATTAAATTTAATTGGTAAGATTAAAACCTTTAACTTTATTAAAAACAGAGTAGAGACCGATATAAATATGAATGATTTAAACTTAAATGCTCTAGCCAGTATGAACAATATTACAATGGAAGAATATACTTTAAAGGGGAAGGGTGTCTTAAAAGACCTGTATTACTATGAATTAGATCCAGAAAATTTAGCCAAGATAAAAAAATGTAAATTTGAGATTGTCAAATATAAAACTTGGTGCTATAATGTCATAGCGTGGTTCCTTAGCCAAGCTGGTAAGGCAAGTGACTGCAACTCACTCATCGCCGGTTCGAATCCGGTAGGAACCTCCACATTTTTTAAAAAATGTTAAAAAGGTGTTGAATTATTTGGGGGCTTTTGCTATTATAAATGAGCGTTGCGCCCATAGCTCAATTGGATAGAGTGTTAGACTACGAATCTAGAGGTTGCGGGTTCAACTCCTGCTGGGCGCGCCAATTAGTATTCCGGAATGTAGCACAACTTGGTAGTGCGTCTGGTTTGGGACCAGAAGGTTGCAGGTTCAAATCCTGTCATTCCGACCATTTAAAGTAAACGGGGCCATAGCTCAGCTGGGAGAGCACCTGCCTTGCACGCAGGGGGTCAGGGGTTCAATCCCCCTTGGCTCCACCATTTATTAAAGGCGGAGTAGCTCAGGGGCTAGAGCATCCGGTTCATACCCGGCAGGTCGTAGGTTCAAATCCTATCTCCGCTACCAAGAGGACCCTTAGCTCAGTTGGTTAGAGCTCCCGGCTCATAACCGGTCGGTCGTAGGTTCGAGTCCTACAGGGTCCACCATTTATATTCGGAGGAATACCCAAGTGGTTGAAGGGTCCGGTCTTGAAAACCGGTAGGGGCTGAAAGGCCCGCCAGGGTTCGAATCCCTGTTCCTCCGCCAGTAGTTTTTTGAAAATTTTATATATCGCGGGGTGGAGCAGTTTGGTAGCTCGTCGGGCTCATAACCCGGAGGTCAAAGGTTCAAATCCTTTCCCCGCAACCAGGTTCTGTGGTGTAGTGGTTAACATGTCTCCCTGTCACGGAGAAGATCGCGGGTTCGATCCCCGTCAGGACCGCCATGGCTCGATAGCTCAGTCGGTAGAGCAACGGACTGAAAATCCGTGTGTCGCCGGTTCGATCCCGGCTTGAGCCACCACGATAATGTTAAAAATGGATTAAATAAGATTTGATCCTTTTTTATTTTCTAAAACGATATCTATTTAACTATATTAATAAAAATTAAATAAAGTCTTTTTATTGCTTAAACGGCTCTATTTAATTAAAATGTAGTCAGGGGTAAGAAAATGATTGTTGCAAAAATTCTTTTTACAGGACTTTTAGTGGCTCTAACTGTGTTTTATGTAATCTATGCTGTTAAAGGTGAAAAAACTAATAGGAACTGGACTGAAGTCGGTGTCTGGGCTACTATCTTTATAGTTGAAATTGCTGAACTACAATTAGACAAATTGTTTGGTGTTAATATGTGGCAATATGCACTAGCTTTAGTGGCATTAACATTCGCGATTAGCAAGCTAATCATGTTTATACCAAAAAAGGAAAAAAACGAGTTTAACGATCCTGAATTAGATTAACCATTTGACCAAACAAATGGTTTTTTTTAATATCTTGTTATATAATATTTATTAGGTGAAATCATGAACAGAAAAACTCTAGTAAACTTTATAGATATCATGACTTTTATTATCTTAATATTAGTTGGTGTATTTTATTTATATAAAATAAGCTACGGAGCCAATAGTTTTATTATGGAAAAGTTTGTTTTCCCTTTGGTTAGTACTTTTTTTGTATTCCTAACGGGAATCAGGACTGGATTTGCTATTTATAAGGCTAGAGATAATAAAATTGTAGGACCACTGGGCAGGCTGCTTTATGGAAAAGAAAAGAGTATAACACCCAGGGTAAGGGTCTTCAATGTTAGAGATGAAAAGGATGGCGACGTCGTGATCCTAAATAACTCAGAACCCGTCTCTAAGTCTGAAGAAGAAAATATAGTAATACAGCCAAGTAAACAGGTAGAAGTAGAAAAAAGTGTGAATAAACCTGTTTTAGACAAATATGAACTAAGTGAAAAAGAAGTTGAAGAAGTTGAAAAAGAAAAAGAAGAACCTAACTCACCTACAAAAGATGATGAAATAAATGAATTTATTATTAATAAAAGTGAGTATTTTTAGAAATAAAATCTTTGATGTAAAATTACTTGTAAAAACTGCATACTATAAATAGAGGTGAATATAAATGTCATTAAAATATAGTATGGAAATAGATAGAATATTAAAAAATATAAAAAGAAAATTATTTGATATAGACCCTCTTTTATCATTAGAATACTTAAATTGGTTAGACAAAAAAACTAATTATTTTCGTCAAAGTGTTTTCAAGTTAGGTTATGGTCCTCAACCAGACGATATTAAAAGAGGAGACATAGTCTGGGTAGAGTTTGGAGTTAACGTGGGAAGCGAATTATCTGATATGTCTACTAAGGGGCATTATGCCCTTGTTTGGTTAATAGATTTAGGTAATGTGGTAGTCATCCCGCTTACCAGTAGACCTTCTGATTCGTCACCATTAACTATAGAACTTGGAGTTATCGATGAGCTAAATTCAGAGAACACCAATCAAATATCATACTTGAAGTTAGATGCGATAAGATCAGTGTCTAAACGAAGGATTGGAAGAATG
>DUOF01000058.1 GCA_012839015.1 bacterium | reverse complement strand
CAAATAAAATTATGATACATCTTGATTTAGACAACTTAAAGTTGCGTTTAAGTTGTCTTTTCTTTGACATACATAGCAAAATATACCATAATAAAAGTGCAAGAAAACTCGGTTGCCATAAGTTTGTTACTTAACATCTATTAACAAAACTAACTTTTAAAAGGAAATACCTTGTAGTGTTAATAATTATGTATTAAAATAAAATAGTATAGAAATATACTCTTAAAAAATTTGCTAACTAAGGAGGAAAAAGAATGGAATACTTTCTTTTGCCCCTAGGTTTACTTGTTGGTGGTTTAACAGTATTTGTTTTAATGAAGTTTGTACCGAAGTTCGGTATCAAAAAAATGTATGACAAGAGAGAAGAAATTGTAAGAGAAGCAGAAGAGAAAGCCGCTTCTATTTTGCACAACGCTAAAATAGAAGGAAAAGCGCTTACTTATGAAATGAAGCAAAATGCTGAAAAAGAAATTAGAGAAATGAAGGTTGGCTTAGTCGAACAAGAACAAAGACTAAATATGCGTGAAACTAATATCGATAGACGCGACAATGCTTTACTTGTTAAAGAAGAAAACATAGATAATAAATTAAAACAATTAGAAGAGAAAACCGGGCAATTAAACAGTAGGGAAAATGAAATTAATCAGAAAAGGCAGACTGTTTTAAAGGAACTTGAAAGAGTGGCGTCTTTGAGTGTCGAGGATGCTAAGAAGGAATTAATGAGGATTGTTGAAGATAAGATGATTAAAGAAACAACAACCTACATTAAAAATAAGGAAGAAGAAGCTAGATTAAAAGCCAATGATAATGCAAGGAAACTTCTAATTGAATCAATGGAGAAATATGCACAAGAGGTTGCTGTTGAAAGGACCGTAAGTGTAGTTAGTCTTCCAAATGATGAATTAAAAGGTAGGATAATTGGTAGAGAGGGTAGAAATATAAGAACCCTTGAACAACTAACCGGTGTAGATCTAATTATCGATGATACCCCTGAGGTTATCACTATTTCTTGTTTTGATCCAATCAGGAGAGAAATAGCGAGAATTGCACTTGAAAAACTAATTAAAGACGGTAGAATTCAACCAGGAAGAATAGAAGAAGTGGTTGAAAAAGCTAAGGAAGAAATCAAAGAAGTCATTGTAAAGACTGGTGAAGAGGCTATCTTCGAACTAGGTATTGCTAGAATGAGTCCGGAGATAATTGAACACCTAGGTAAATTAAAGTACCGTACTAGTTATGGCCAAAATGCCCTGAAACACTCAATGGAGGTTGCCCATTTATCTGGAATAATGGCTCAAGAACTTGGTTTAGACCCAAATCTTGCTAAAAGAGCAGGTCTATTACATGATATTGGTAAAGCCATTGACTTTGAAGTCGAGGGTACCCACGTGGAACTTGGTGCTAGATTACTAAAGAAATACAATGAACATCCTGCTGTTATTAATGCAGTAGAGTCCCATCACGGTGATCATCCGGTAACGGACATCATCTCACACCTTGTATCGGCAGCAGACACACTAAGTGCTGCAAGACCTGGTGCTAGAAGTGAGTCATTAGAGAATTACATCAAGAGAGTTGAAAAACTTGAGGAAATATCTAAAGGATTTGAAGGAGTTTCACAAGCTTACGCTATTCAAGCTGGTAGGGAAATTAGAGTTATGGTTACTCCAGACACAGTAGACGATATCAAGGCATACAAATTAGCTAGGGATATTAGAGAAAAAATAGAAAGCGATCTTACTTACCCTGGACAAATTAAAGTAACTGTTATTAGGGAAACCAGGGCCAGTGAGGTAGCCAAATAATGATTAAGATTTTGTTTATCGGAGACATCTATGGAAAAACAGGGAGAAACGCCGTAAGGCGTTTTCTTCCAATAATTAAAGAAAAACATGATCTAGATTTAGTAATCGCTAATGGAGAAAACTCTACTCACGGTAAAGGTATGAGTAAAAAAGTTTATGATGAACTAATGGATATCGGGGTCGATGCCTTTACGATGGGTAACCACTTCTTAGACAAAAAGGATATCATCAACTGGGTTGATACAGTAAATAATGTTGTAAGACCTGCTAATGTGGGGTTTACTACTCCTGGAAAAGGAAGTATTGTACTAGATACAAAAAAAGGTAAAGTTAGACTTACTAATTTGATTGGGAGAATATTTATTAAAGAATTTGATAAGGGAAATCCTTTTGATGTTATCGATAGTATTATCGAAAATAGTGAGGAAAAAATCCATATTATAGATATGCATGCAGAAGCTACCTCCGAGAAAAGGAGTCTCTCCTACTATGTAGATGGTAGAGTCAGTGCAGTGCTGGGTACTCACACGCACATCCAAACTGCAGATGAGAGAATTCTAGCAGGCGGTACCGCCACTATTACAGATGTTGGCTTCTGCGGTGCATATGAGAGTGTTCTTGGTATTAATATCCCAGGAGCAATTGAATACTGCAAAGCCGGTTACAGTAAAAACACATCTCCTGCTGAAGGGGAAGAAGAATTCAATGGTGTGGTACTAGAAATAGATATAACTACAGGTAAGACTAAATCAATTAAAAGAGTCAACCTAAGACCAGATAAAAATGAAGGAATTTAAGGACCCAAACGCTTGGTCCTTTTTTCTTTCAAATTGACTTTATACATTCAAAAATATATAATTATAATTGTTAGGATGGATGCACATGAAGTATAGTCAAAAACTTAGTGAATTATTTGATAAAACTATTGAAGAAACAAAGATCCGCGGGAATGAAAATTTTGATATTTTACATTTCATGTATGTGTCTTTAGAAGATAAAGACAGTTATATTTATCAGGAATTTGAGAATGTAGGGCTAGAACCAAAAGCACTCAGTAAAAAAATAGATAATTACTTAAATAAACACTATCCTCCTAGTAGTAGGGATGTAGAACCACTTGAAGGATACAGTTTCAGATGGGTTAAGTCGGCAAGTGAGAGAAGAAGTCAAAATGAGAATACAGTCCTAGATGAATCCATGTTTATTAAAACAATGATAGAAAAAGAAAAAGCTAATTTAGAAAATGTACTTGGAGTCAAGTTAGATAAGTTTGAGGAGAAAATTATGAGCGAAAAAAAAGAAAAATCCCTACTAGATACTTACTGTGTTGATTTAGTCAGTTTATGCAAGCAAGGTCTAATGGATCCGGTTGTAGGTAGAACCGCTGAACTTAGAATGATTATGGAAGTATTAAATAAGAAATATAAAAACAATCCTTATCTTAAGGGTGAACCAGGAGTGGGTAAAACCGCGGTAGTAAATGGTCTTGCCCATATGATCGCAAAAGGGGAAGCAGTTGAGAATTTAAGTGGTGCTAAGATTTATAGATTAAACAATAATTTATTGACTGCTACCGATACGTATAAGGGTGAACTTGCTAAAACTATTGAACTCATCATTACTGAACTTAAAGAAGAAAAAGGTAAGGGTATTTTATTTATTGATGAGGCTAGCTTCTTAATGCAAGAAGGAGGTACTGATATATCCGGGATGCTAAACGGTGTTTTAGAATCAGGTGAAGTTCCAGTAATACTTGCATCCACGAATGAGGAGTACTTCAAAACAGTAGGTAGTAACAAATCACTACTTAGAAAGTTCCAACCAATCGATATAAAAGAACCTAGCCTAGATGAAAGTATTTCTATCTTAAGGGGTCTTAAATCTAAGTTGGAACTCCATCACGGACTTAAGATTAGGGATGAGGCAATCGTAGAAGCTGTAAAGACTTCACATAAATATATTAATAACAGAAGACTACCAGATAAAGCGATAGACGTTTTAGATCAGGCTTGTGCTTTTGTTAAATTAAATAATCAAACTAAACCGATGGAGTTAGATGAAATATCTAGAAAACTTATTCGTATAGAAGAAGAAATAAGTGTTAATAAGTCTGAGTCTAATCACGGCAAAGTGGCAGAGCTAGAAACTCAAAAGCAACAACTAAAAGAAAAAGAAAAAGTATTACTAGATGAATATAAAAATAAGAACAGGGTCCTAAATCAAATAGGAGACCTAAACGATGAAATTATCAAACTTGAGGAGAAGGCTGAATCCTTAATGTTAAAGGGTAAATCAGATGAGGCGGGTAGGATAAGATACCTAGAAATTCCTGAACTTCAAAAGGCAGCGAATGAATTAAGAATTAGTGCCCAAGTAAAAGAAAAAAATATAATTAGTGGCGGGGATGTTTATGGTGTTATTTCACGTTTAACGGGAATTCCTCTAATAAAACTAGAAGAGAGCGACAATCAAAAGTACTTAAACATTGAAGAAAAGTTAAAAGAAAGAGTAATGGGACAAGATGAGGCACTTAAAGTAGTATCAGATTCAATTATTAGATCAGCCTCAGGTGTAGCATCTGGAGGAAAACCAATCGGTTCTTTCTTGTTTGTCGGCCCTACTGGTGTTGGTAAGACTGAGTCTGCTAAAGCATTAGCAGAACTACTGTTTGATGATGAAAAAAAACTAGTTCGTTTAGATATGTCAGAATTCCAACAAGAACACATGGTTCAAAGATTAACGGGTGCTCCAGCAGGTTATGTAGGATATGGCGATGGGGGTCAACTTACTGAAGCAGTAAGACAAAACCCTTATTCAGTAATCTTACTAGATGAGATTGAAAAAGCTCACCCGAAAGTCTGGGATACATTCTTACAAATACTAAGTGATGGTAGATTGACTGATGGTCAAGGACAGACCGTTGACTTCACTAATACAATTATAATTATGACCTCTAACATCGGGGGACAACACTTGTTAGATGGAAATACCGAGGAAGCAAGAAGAAAGGTCGCTATAGATATTAGGAATTCATTCCGTCCTGAGTTTATCAACCGTTTAGATAATATTGTCTATTTCAACACACTATCACATGAAACAAAGATAAAGATTGTTGATAAATTCATTAGGCAATATGACAAAAGACTTATTGAAAGAGGATACCGCTTAGATGTTGATGAAAGCGTAGTCGAAAAAATATTATCCGAGAGTTATGATGAAGCATTCGGTGCTCGTCCGATTGAAAGATATATTGAAGAGAAAATTGGAACCGAAATCGGTAAGTATCTTTTAACTAATCCAACCGATAAGAATATTAAGGTTACCTTTGATCCACAAAGAGGATACATCGTTGATAACAATGAAAAAAGGAAAGATTTAAGTAGATAATTAGGAGGTAACGATAAATGGGACACATAGTTAAAAACAGAGAGAAAAGAGCTCAGAAAGTAAGAGAACTCTTAAAAAAACTCGAAGATAAGATTACTAATGATCAAAAAGTTAAACTTGATTCCAAGTTGGGAAAGGAGAATGTTAGATGAGTATTGAAGACTTAATGAAAAGAAATGAAAAGATAAAACAAAAGCAAAAACAAAAGGAACAAGATCAGAAAGAAAAAGAACAAGAAGATCTACAAGAAGAACAAACTCCTGAAACTGATACTGAGGAAGAAAATGAAACTATTGATGAGGAAGAACTTGAATTTGTTAAAAGAAGAAAAGGTGCTCATGAAGGTATAAGAGAAATTGTCCTAATCATTGATGAAAGTTACTCGATGATTGATTTTGATGGTGTTGTCGAAGGGTATAATACCTTTTTGTTCTCACAACAATTAATTAACGAAAATACTTATGTGACCACGACAACCTTCAATGATAAGATAAATATTCAAATACTAAGGGAAAAGATTGGAAAAACTAAACCCCTTAAGTATGATCCATACGGACGCACCGCTCTTTATGATGCAATTGGCACAACTATTAAAAGAGTAAGAGAAACTCACCTTAAAATAGGGGATGACCAACAACCAGATGAAGTAATATTTGGTATTATTACAGATGGTGAAGAAAACGCTAGTATAAAATATTCGGGTAAGGATATTAAACAAATGATCGAACTACTAAAGAAAGATAAATGGAGATTTGTCTTCCTAGGAGCCACTCCTGAGGTTTGTAAACAAGGGGAAGAATTAGGAATAGATGCAAGTAGTAACTTTACATATTCAACTCAGGGTGATGTAGGTAAAAATATATTTGGACAACTAGGGCAAATCTTAGCACTCGACTATACGCAAGAAAAACCAAGCGTTATAAACATGAAAAAAGACCCTGGTAAGACTAGGTGATAATATGGCTAAAATAACTAAAACACAACTTAGATTAGAAAAGATCTATGACGCTCTTGAAGATTTACTAATTGAGGATAAAAGAGAAATAAATAAAAATGAAATTAGGGTAGCTTACCGAGAACTTGCCAAGAAGTATCATCCAGACCGCAATAACAGCGAAGATGGAAAGAAAGTCTTTATTATAGTTCAAAAAGCTTACGATTTTCTAATGGATAACATTGAATACATTGAAAAAAACTTGGGCGCGCTTAATAAATACCAAGACTTTGCAGAAGAAAATTTATCCCAGGTTAGTGATAAGAAGGAACAAAGGATAAAAGAAGTAGAAAGACTACTAGCAATTAAACCTAGAAATAATAATGAATTATCGCTTAAGATATTTGATTGGATTGCCAAAGAAAAAAACTGGCTAAATGAAGAAAAAGAACAATGGGAATTATATGTCCCAATACTAAAAGATGAACTTAAATTCATCATCGAAGAGATGGACCATGAAATAGAAGCAATAGATAAAGAAATTAGTAAGGGTGGTCCAGATATAGAAGAATTAAAGAAGATCAAAAAGATCAAAACAACATCTAAAGATATATTAATGGAAGAGATAAGTTCCCAAGCAAAGATAAAAGTAAAAGAGTTTGAAGCTAGGGAAAAGAAATTAAAAGAATTTGAATTTATCTGTTCAGATCTTAGTGCGTCATCAAATAAGGTGTTTGATAATTTATTTAGTTATTATTACAGTATCATAAAAGAATTTAGAAATGATATCATTTATACAGGAGCAGGTGTAGATGTAGTTAGTGAACTAAACGATTCAGACCTTGGCATAACTAAAGAAATGGGGAGATAAGATGAATGAACTACTAGAACAAATAAGAAGTAATCCTTTGTCGATAGAATTTATTGCTAATCCTAGTGAGGATTTACAAATCGAAGCAATAAAGTTAGATTACCGTGCGATACAATTTATTAAGAACCCTAGTTATAAGGTTCAACTAGAAGCGATTAAGGTTAATCATCTTGCTATAAAGTATATAGAGGAACCTCTTCAAAAGGTTCAAGAAAAACTAGTTAAGGAAAACCCAAATGCTATATACTATATTAATAATCCAAGTGAGAAGACTCAGGTACTAGCCCTATTAAACAATCCGGGTGTCTTAGAATACATTAAAAACCCAAGTGATGAGGTTTTAAATAAATTATTTAGTTTATACCCAAGCGCAATTAGACATATGGATAACCCAAGTGAAAGAATACAACTACTAGCGATAAGTAAATATAAAGATGCTATTAAGTACATTCAAAACCCAAGTGAGAAGATCTTAAAGCTGATAGAAAAATTAGAAAACTAGAAGGATTGTCCAAAGACAGTCTTTTTTATTATTGGAATTTAGGTATTTACATACTCTAATATTTACAAACCCTGCATAATATAATAAACTAGGGTAAGTTTTTAAAAAGGGTGAAAAAAAATGATCGAATTAAAAAACATTAGTAGACGTTATGTAACCAAAGGTGGAACTATAAATGCCCTTGATAATGTGTCCCTATATTTAGAAAATACCGGCATGGTATTTATTTTGGGTAAATCAGGCTCTGGTAAATCTACTCTTTTGAATGTGATCGGCGGATTAGACAAGTATGATGATGGTGAAATAATCATTAAGGGTAAGGGTTCATCGAGTTTTAAGAATAGTGACTTTGATAGTTACCGTAATACCTTTATAGGTTTTATCTTCCAAGAGTACAACATCTTAGAAGATTTTAGTGTTGCTAAAAATATTGGTCTTGCTTTAGAACTTCAAGGAAGAGGTTCAAGCAATGAAGAGGTTAATAAGATACTAGAAACAGTAGATATGAAGGGACTGGGCGATAGAAAACCTAATACCTTGTCCGGTGGACAAAAACAAAGGGTTGCTATTGCAAGAGCTCTTGTTAAAAACCCAGAGATAATCATGGCTGATGAGCCTACTGGTGCCCTTGATTCAAAAACCGGAAAACAGGTCCTGGATACTCTTAAAAAACTCTCTAAAGACAAACTAGTTATCGTGGTCTCACATGACCGTGATTTTGCTGAGGAATATGGAAGTAGAATCATTGAATTAGCAGATGGTAAAATTATTAGTGATGTGAGTAAAAATGATTCTGGTGATTTTATTGACTCTAATGTAAGACAAATATCTGATAAGACTATTTCTATAAAACAAGGAACTAAACTTAGTAGTGAGGATGTAGAGAAAATAAATAGATTCTTATCTACTCAAAAGAGTGACTTATTTCTAACTACTAGCGAAGGTGTCTTAAAGGATGTAAAGATAGACCTCGCTAATAAGGGTGCTGTAGGGGAATTCAAAGATACAGATGATCTTGAATTAAATAAAATAGAATATAAGGCAGAAGACTTTAAACTGATTCACTCTAAATTACCTCTTAAGCACGCGTTTAAGATGGGCGCCAGCGGACTAAAGGTTAAGAAAATACGTCTAGCCTTTACTATCTTATTATCCGTGATAGCTTTTGCTTTCTTTGGTGTAGCAGATACAATTGGTAACTTCCAGCGTCATCAAGTAGCGACTGACTTAATTATTAACGAACAGGTAGAAAACGCTCTAGTAGCTCGTTACGAACCTAGTCCCTGGGGAGGATATGAAGAACAAAAGGGAATAAGTGAAGGTGATTTACAAATTATAAATGAAGAATATAGTGATATGAATTTTTTGCCTGTTGTTGAAACATCGTTTAGATTTAATGTTATGAATGTTAATGGCTCAATAAATTATGAGGCTGAACAAGCTTATGGTTTGGTTCCGATAGATGCCAAAATATTAAGTGATAATGACTTTACCTTAGTAGCAGGGACAATCCCTAGCGAAACTAAACAAATAGCTATTTCTAAACACTTCGCTGATCAATACATCGGTAAGACAATTGAAACCTACTCCATGACTCAATGGGGTTATAATACTGTTACTAGAAGTGTTGACTCCTATCAAGATTTTATTGGAGTTAGCGTTAATAGTAATAGTCTTCTTCAAAATCCAGGTCAGGATGAGTTATACACTATAATCGGGGTCATTGATAGTGGTTCAATACCTAGTGAATATATGGGCATAAGTAAT
>DUOF01000057.1 GCA_012839015.1 bacterium | reverse complement strand
TTCTAAATAAGTGAAAACTTCAGCACTTAAGGATGCTGGGACGGTTTTGAAAATAAAGAGTATTTTCTCTACTGGTAAATCATTAATTATGCCTGCTAGATCGATGTTATTATATTCTTCAAAATATTCCCTAAGAAGTGGTACATCTTTCTTGTTTATTACATCAGTAATCATTTCTCTTGTTATTTTTTCCATGTTGTTTCACCTTTTTAAATTGTACTACAATGAATGTTCAAATGGATATTATGGGCCAGTTTTTTTAAGTGATTTACTTGTATCTAACTTAGAGAATATATCCATTTTATTGTAAGTTTTAATTAGTTTCTCCTCTTTAAAGGTTTCCCTTCTTGCCTCTTTTAAAACAATATTAGTAAGTTCTACAAAGTCATACTTATCTTTCCATAAATAAAAGGCGTAAGAACCGGGTATTGCGTTAACCTCATTTACATATACCTTCTCACTTACAATGAAATCTATTCTAATAACTCCCTTAGCATTTAGTATTTGATAGGTCTTTTTTGCAATTTCTTCAACTTCATTTTTTAACACTCTAGTGACATTAGCAGGCACTTCTCTTTTTAAAGATGCCATACCTTTTCTAGAGGAACCCTCATATTTATCTTCAAAAGTGAGGATATCATTATTACCAACCTCTTCAATGTAAGAAACCTCAATATCATCACCTTTTCTTAAAACTGATATATTTAGTTCCCTTATATTTTCTAGGAAGGGTTCGATAAGAACGCTTGTGTCATAACTAAGTGCGCTTATCACAGCATCCTTTAACTCCTTCTTATTATTTGCTCTAGATATCGCGATCGATGAGCCTAGGTTATTTGGTTTTACAATTAAAGGATAACTTAACTTAATATTATCAATCTCATTAATATTACTTATATGAACATATTCAAGAGTATTTATCCCTTCACTTTTTAAAATCCTCTTAGTCAGGACCTTATCCTGACAGGCACTTAAAAATGAGAGACTTGACCCTACGCTAGGTATCTTCTTAAATCGCAAATAACCATGAATGGTAGAATCCTCCATTCCCTTACCATGGACCACTGGAAAGGCTATATCGAAATAGTGTTTCTTTTTAAGGAGACCTCTCTTCTTTATATAGAAGTTATTTTCATCCTTATTAATTTTAATTTGTTTCTTGTTTTTTAGGTTTTTATCTAAATCTTTATAAAAATTTAAATCTAGTAATCCCTCATCATAATACATTTTATTAGTCTTACTAATATAAACTGGGATTACCTCATGCTCAACCTTTAGAGCATTAGCAACCTGCAGAGCACTGATAATACTTATCTCATGTTCTACACTCTCTCCCCCGAATAATACTAGTACTTTCATAATTTAACCTCCCTATTTTAGATATATTTCCGGCAAATCATTTTCTATCAATACATTTATATTTTCTCTCCCTCTAACTAGGGCCCAAGCCTGTAAGAAGGTATCGACTAAAAAGATCTTGTTTTGGTCAAAGTTTTGTTTTAGTAAACCATCTTTTAGTAAACGTCCGTTTTCCCCGACCAGAATTACTTCATCCACCTTAGAGACAAGGTACTCACCAAGTTCACTATTAACCTTGATAGTGTTACTGCCTTGTTCTATTATTCCAGGTGTAATAATAATCCTGTCTTTTTCCATAATACTAAGCGCATCTACTGCCTTTTTGAAGCCTTCCTCATTTGCATTGAAACTATCGTCGATAACGGTGATTCCTTCAATTTTCTTTAGTTCTAAACGGTGTTCAATCGGTTTTATACCGGAAACCCCTAGCAAAATAGCATCTATCTCTATCCCAAGTCCTAAACAAACCCCAATACCACCAAGTAAGTTTAAGATGTTATGTTCTCCTAGTAAATTGAATTTAATATTTTTTATTTTGTAACCACGAATAAATAAATCAAAACTTGATCCGGTATTTGTGATTTTTATGTTCTTAGCCATTACATCAGCATCATTATTAATTGCGAAAGTAATCTTCTTACTCTTTACTTTCTCAACACTCCCCCTTAGGTATTCATTGTCCAGGTTCATCACCACCAAACCATCCCCATTTAATGATTTAGCTAGACTTAACTTCTCACTGGTAATCCTTTCAATAC
>DUOF01000005.1 GCA_012839015.1 bacterium | reverse complement strand
ACCAGAATAGAGGGAGTGGAAGAATAATGATTAAACAAGAAACAATTACAATTAACGGTAGAGAGTTAACCGAAACTTACAGTGATAGTGGTTTTAAGATTAGAAAAATAGGAACTGATGAGATTTATGACAAGGCAATAGACATACCAAATAGATATGAATATGAAGAAACTACTGAACTTGTAGAAGTGTATGAAGATGAAGAACTTACTGAATAAAGTTATTAACTTCTTTAAGTTTCTATGGGAATTAGTAAAAAGTATGGGAACTGTAAAGGGTTTAATCGCCCTTTCTCTCTCATTTATGTTATATGTAGGTTGGGCTATTGCTTTATTGGTAATAGGAGTTATAGTTAGTAATGGCTATTTAATCAGTTTAGGAACTGGAGTTATCTTATTCTGGGCAGGACCATTTACGCCAATGTGGCTACTAATTATTACAACAGCGGTATTTATTCAAAGGGTTATGTTAAGAGATAAGAAAGCGAAGTCAAAAGAAGATATTTTAAAATTATTAAAGGGGGATAAAGTAAATGGTAAATAATTATTTAAATGAAAAAGAAGAGTATAGAATTATCGATAAAGATTTATATGCTTACACAAGAGAAACAAGAGCAAAAAGAAACATAAGTAAAAAGGGATGCGATCTAACTTCAGCTGTCAAAAATGATATTGAATTATCTAAACAAAAGATAAAAGAATATAAAAACAAAATAGAAGAGTTGAATAAAAACATGATTGATTCTTATAAATTACTTGGGGAATTATATAGTTGCGGCTTTTGTGATAAATCGGTAGTGAAACAAGAAAGAGATGCTTTAACTGGTGAAGTAATAAAAGAAACTTTAACTCATGTTGAAAGGTGCAGAAATAAAGGAGTTGATGATCAATGTTAGTCTTTTTAGAAACAGTAACGGAAGTAGCAGAGCCTGCAATTATAGCAGGTTTTTTTAATGGCTTAATTGAATTTATGAGGCTACATTGGGATAAAGTAATATATATATCTACATCCCTAGTAACAGTTATAAAATTATTTAATGTCTTAATAACTTTAATCAATAATAAAAAGTCTGTGGCAGAATATAGAAGAGTGGATGAAAATCTTACATCTAAAATATTAAACTTAGAAAAACTAGTAGGCGAACATTTAAACACATCATCTAAAAATCTGGGTTTAACTGTAAATGACATAGATAGTAAAATTAAAGAATTAGACAATAAAATGGATGCGTTTCAAATTGCTATATTAAGCGCTCAACATAATGCAAAAGCACTAGCCGATTACGAAAGAGTGTTAAGTGAAAAGAAGGCTCTATTGAAAGAGTTAGAACTTAAAAAAGAAGAAGAAGAGATTAAAGAAGCTAAAGAAGTTAAAGAAACTAAAGAAGTAGTTATTGAAGAAGTAATTAAAAAAACTAAAAGTAAGAAAGATAAAAAGCCTAAAAAAGTAGAGGTTATTAAAAATGAAATCTCTTTGGATTAAGTTTAAAAATAATTGGCAGTTAATCACTGCCTTTTTTATTACTTATTTAATTCCCATTGCGATGCTAAGCGAGATCATGGCGTTTACTAAAAACATTAGATCTGGAGTAAAAATCACATTCATGGGTTGTATTGCTCTAGGTGCTTTGTTTTTGGTCTTTTATAAGAAACTTAAAGAATATGTCATAAGACTCCCTAAAGGTCTAAAAAGAGGTGTTTTAAAGATAATAAACACTGTTATATTTTGGAGTGTTATGTTTGGAATAGTTGTCGGATTACAATATATTGGGGGTTTATTACAAGACTATTGGATCAAGGTTGGTATCTGCTTTGCGATAGGACACATTTTTTATATGTGGGATGAGATTAAAAAAAGAGAAAAAAAACCGATTGAAAATGAAGAGGAGGAATAAAGTAAATGGAAAAGAAAGATGTTTTTACAAAGGGTGCAGATAAAACTATTGAAGTGGGTGACAGATTATCGGAGTTTACCGAAACCTTTTTAACCAACTTATTACTTATATTTATAATAGTCGCTTTAGGGTTTATAAGCTTCTATACTTTGATACCAAAAAATACACTCGATAAAACAACGATTTTAAATACTATTGTTTTAATTTTAGCAAATACTGCAGGATTTACTTTATTTAATCCAAAAGGTAAAAAAACCGAACAAAAGAGAAATAAAAGTTATCAAGAGAATGCTAAGACCTGGAGCAGTTTATCTAGTGAAGTTCAAAACGAAAAACCTAGAGAGTTTAGGGATTTTTGTAAAGAACAGACTGAAGAAAAAAGAAGAAACATTATAGATAATTATGTTAGAAATGCTTTAATTGAAAAAGATTATTTTAATGAGAAAATTAAACCTTTAAATAATGATGAGTTTAAAACACTTATTAAATCCAAAAATGAATACGGAAGACTTATTTATAGTAAGAAGCAGATAAAGTATTTAAAGAAGGCAAGAAACATAGAAAAAATAAAAGTTAAGAATATAGATCCTAACATTATTCTTTTAGGGGTCAATTCTAACTCTAATTATGAGGTAGGGCAAAAAGAAATTATAACTGTCGACCAAAAAATATTTATGAATAGGATACTAAAAATAATTGTTTATACATTGCTTTTATCTTTGGTTGGTATTGTTCCTACTGAAACAGTAGATTTATGGACTGCATTAGGTGTTTACTTACTTAGAATAACCAACATATTAACAAGCGCAGTTATCGGCATGTACGCTGGAATTAAATCAGTAAGAGCAAGAAATAACAGAATAAAATTAAATATATTCTTTTTAAAGTTGTTTAACAAAAAAGACAATTAAATATAACGATAAATAATTTAACATGGGGGTAGCGATTGGGCTACCTCTTTTTTTATTGTCAAATAATCTTGATAAGATAAAAGAAAAACAAAAATAAATCAAAAACATGT
>DUOF01000056.1 GCA_012839015.1 bacterium | reverse complement strand
ACTCTCTCACATAGTTGTTTTACCTCATTCAGGTTATGACTTGAGAGAATGATTGTTTTGCCTTTTTTTGCACTCTTTCTGATTAGGTCATAAAATCTTTTCTGCATTAGAGGATCAAGACCACTTGTAGGTTCATCTAAAATAATTAACTCTGGGTCATTTAGGAAGGCATTTATGATACCTACTTTTTTCTTATTTCCAAAGGATAATTCCTTTATTCTTTTGGTTACATCTAGCTCAAAAAGAGTAACCAACTCTGAATAATCACTGCCCGCACCATTTTTTAGTTTGCTACTGTACTCCAGGAATTCTCCAACCTTCATATCCTTATAAAAATTAATCTCACTAGGGACATAACCTACTCTTTTATTGATCAATGATGAATCTGGTCCTGCTTCTTTATTAAATACGCTAGCATTACCACTATCCTTTTTAATTAAACCCATTAGGATTCTAATTGTTGTAGATTTACCAGAACCATTCGGGCCAATAAAACCAAAAATTTCCCCCGTATTAACACTAAAGGTTACATTTTCAATACCGCGATTATTACCATAATACTTCCTTAAATTTTCTATCTTAACAATCTCCATTTTCTCTTCCACCTTTGTTAACATTGTACCTATTTTATAGGCAAAATAAAAGTAAGGTGTTTTGTTTTTTACCTTACTTAAATTGTTAGTCTTATCTAATTAAATCAATTACTGAGTTAACCCCGGCTGTTTGAAGGGCTTTTTTAATACTCATATAAGTAAATCCTTCTAAGTTAGCAGGGTATTTAAGTTCCATTTGACTTGGGTAAGTTAAGTTTACATGGTACTCATTAGAAGTTATTCTAATCGGACGGTAGAACTTATCTAAATTAATATTAATAACTTCTTTGCCTTTGGTTAGAGTTAATTCATACGCTTCATTAACTTTCGTGTATTGGACACTGTAACCTTTGAATAGTTCATTTAGATCAACATTACGATAATCTAGTTTATCTAGTGCATCTCTTATTTCTTGTTCATTTCCCCAGTCTATGTCATATTCTTGTAATATTGCCGGCAATTCATCAACAAAGTTATCAAGAGTATCCTTTATTCCTCCTGAAATACCTTTAAATGGATAGGAGAACCAAACCATTCTATCTTTGATGTAAATTTTAAATTCTTCATCATTGAAATTTGCATCTAAGACTAATCCTATATCTTTTAATGTATCTTGTAGTGCCACTTGAAACGAACCTACTAGATGGTTTTCTTCATCTTCAAATTCAAAATCAACTTCCACTAAACTCACTTCATTAATTGCAAGTTGGATATTATCAAATAAGGTTTGATGATTGTCTACATTTACGAATCTAATATTGCTATGTTCGCTCTTTGAATCGTAAGAAATCACCTTATCATCCAAACAACCACTTAAGGAAATAAGTGCTACTAACATAAAAAGTGTTTTTATTATTTTTTTCATTTTTACACCTCTCTACATATTTATTATACATCTTTTTTGATTTTTTATTGTTTAATTTTACTTCTTTTTTCCGTTATTGGTGATTTCTTTAATTTTGTTTCTCTTTTTTCTTATTAAAAAGATAACAAAAACGCCAACTATAACAGTAATTAAAACTAACAAAACAATAATTTTATAAGTGTTGTATGATTCACTAATTATTTGCCAGTTATCCGCTAATAAATAACCTCCACTAATTAAAAAGGTGTTCCAAGCTAGTATTCCCGTCAGGGAATATATACTAAACTTTAGCAAATTTTGTTTAAAGGTGCCTGCAATTAGAGAAATATATGTACGACAAAGGGGTATCACCCTTCCAACTGCAACCGATACGGTCGAGTACTTTAAGAATATTTCTTCAGATTTATCTAGACCCGATTTTGATCTAGGGAATTTGTTTTTTATTTTATTGATGATTGAGACACCACCACTTCTTCCAATAGCATAACAAATAAGGCAACCAAGATAACCAGCTACCGTAGACAAGAGGATAATAAATATTAAACTAAGCCCAGCACTAGCGGCCACTGCACCGCTAAATGGTAAAACCAATTCACTCGGTAGAGGAAAGCAGGCATATTCTAACATGACTAACATAAAGATTATAAAGAGCCCATACTTATCTACCAACTCAACTATAAAATCCATTTCTTCCTCCTTGCACAATCTTCTATATTATATTAAAAAGACGAACTTACTATTCATTACTATATTGGATGTTACTTACCAGACTGTGAATGTTATTATTTCAAGTGTTCTATATACTCTATCATATAACAAGAGGTTATAGTTAATTATAAAAACTGTGGTACTTAGTTCAACAAAAACAAGATTATACTTTGCGCTCGTTTTTAAATTATTTAATTCAAGTTCTAGCAAGGTCTTCATTTCCTTTGAAACATCCCTTAAACTGTCATGTTTTTCTTTAGTAAGTGCTATCAATTCGTTTACCGGCAGTTCTTTTAACTCATTAAACGTAAACTGTGGATTAAACTCAAGTGCCCTCATAATAAGCTTGATATGTCCAACTGAACGTCCTGATAGGACTGCATCTTCAGCGTAGAGTTCTAATGTCTCTTGAGATACCTTACCAAATATTCCGTTGTTATCGAAATGT
>DUOF01000055.1 GCA_012839015.1 bacterium | reverse complement strand
TGGAATACTGGTGGTTTAGGGTTTATAGATAAAACGCAAGTGACCAAAGAGAGTGTGGGGCAGTACATTGGACGCAAGGATAAGAATGGGAAAGCAATATATAGTGGTGACATAGTAAGAATCACAAGCCATTCCATACCCGAATTTGTGGGTGTTGTTGACTTTCAAGATTGTAGTTTTGTCATCAAGAATAGTTATATTACAGGCTACAGGTGGATGGATTATGAGGTTGAAGTAATTGGTAATATGGTTGATAATCCAGAGTTATTGGAGCAATATGACATATAGTTAAAACCAATGTTTTATAAAGGGGTGGTATAAATAAAAAAGTGTATAAGCTATGAGTGTAAGGTTAGAGAGTGGAACGGTAGAGATGAGAAGGGGGATTTCTATTACTGTAAAGAGTGTGGAACGGAAGTAGGCAGAGGACAAGAAGAATGCCTTTTGAATAAATTTGCTAGAGAAATTAGAGAAGGTAAATAAATTATTCGTTTTAATAATACATGAACAAATAAATAGAATGGGGGTTGTATGATGAAGTTGTTTGAATTGTTACAAGAAATAGAAGGCACTGATAATATTCTCGTTAATAACAAGTGGGCATTAGGTATCAAGTGGCAGGAGGGAGTTTATTATTGGGCTGATAAAGAGGGTAATAAAATACCAGAAAATATAGATATAACTGGGTATAAAAGAGTGATATTGTCATCGAAGTTGTTTGAGGAAAACGAATGGAAAGTGACTGTTATCTAAATCAAATCTCCGTTTTAACTACACATGATTAAATAAACAAAGGGGGAATAATTTGGTTGAATTAAATAAATTTTATATTGGGGAATCAGTTAAGTGGATGAGAGACAATCTGCCAGACCAATTTATAGACTTGACTATTACAAGTCCACCATATGACAATTTGCGTACATATAAAGGGTTTGAATTTGACTATGAAGCAATGTTAAAAGAGCTATATAGAGTAACTAAAGATGGTGGCGTAGTTGTCTGGGTAGTTAATGATGCTACTGTCAAGGGCAGTGAGACTGGAACAAGCTTTAAACAAGCGTTATGTGCGAAAAAGATAGGATTTAACTTGCATGATACACAAATATATTACAAGAACAATCCCATACCAACGGCAGGAAAGCGATACCACCAACACTTTGAGTATATGTTTGTGTTTAGTAAAAATAGCCCAAATACATTTAACCCTATTATGGAAGATTGTAAATATCAAGGCGTTGCCAATATGAAAAACAGAGGTCAAGAAGGTAAGTTAGAGTATGTTAAAATCAAGAGGACTAAAACAAAAAAGATAGGTAATGTGTTTAAATACTCAATTGGTGGCGGTATTACTACTAATGATACCATAGCATATAATCATCCTGCTATTTTTCCAGATAAATTGGTTGAAGATCAGTTAAGAACATGGAGCAACGAAGGCGATATTGTGTTCGACCCTATGTGTGGTTCTGGAACGACCTGCAAAATGGCATGGCTGAATAATCGAAACTTTATAGGGGTAGATATTAGCGAAGAATATATTAACAACATCTGCATTCCAAGGTTGCAAGAGTATGGTTGGTGATTATATTAAATTCGTCATTTTAGACACATCTAAGTAAATGGAGGTTAATAGTGCGACAATTTATAAAAAGATTATTATGTAGACATGAGTGGAAAATGATTAGTAAACCATACCTATGGAACACTGGAATGACCAAGAGAGCGGATTTCAGATGTGTTAAGTGCAATAAGGTTGTTAATAAAGATTTATGGCACGTCAATAGATGTGCTGATTAAAATTTAATAAAGCTCGTATTTTAAGACAATAGGAAAACAAATTATAAAGAGGTGGTTTATTGATAAAATTATATAAAGGGGATTGCTTGGTAGAATCTAATAAAATTGAAGATGGAAGTGTAGATTTAATTTTAACCGACCCGCCATATGGGACAGTTGAAAATATAGGTGGGAATGCAGAGAATATAAAACACGGCATGAAAAACAAAACAAGTTGGGACGTTTCAATTGATCCAATAAGAATATTTGACATTGCTAATAGAATATTAAGACGAAACGGGAAGTTAGTTTTATTTAGTCAACAGCCATATACTACAGAATTAATTAGTAAGGCTATTCCAAACCTACCACATTGCTATAATATGATATGGGAAAAAGACCATTTTGCCAATAGTCTTATAGCAAAGAAAGCCCCTGTTAGTTATTATGAAGATATATTAGTATTTAAAAAAAATCACGACATAGAAGGTTTGCATCCTTTAAGGCGGTATTTTAAAAATGTTATGGATTTTATAGGATTAGGTTTGAACCAGATAAATAAAAGGTTAGGACATAGGAGAGCTGAGCATACTTTTTATATAAATAGCACACAGTTTAGTTTGTGCACCGAGGATACATACAATGAATTAATAGAGGTCTTTAATATAGATAAGATGGAAGGATTCAAGACATACAGTGAACTAAGACTGATTGACAAGGAGTACGATAATGTTTTTAATCTTTGGGATGGGAAAAAGTATAAGTCAAACATATTAAAATATAAAAAAGATTATGGCGGATTGCACCCAGCACAAAAACCAGTTCTACTACTAGAGGATTTAATCAAAACATTTAGT
>DUOF01000054.1 GCA_012839015.1 bacterium | reverse complement strand
TTCTCTTGTTCCTACCATCCATACACTACCTAAGTCGTCAGTAATTTTATACTGAGTAACAGCCGTACTAATTCCATCATAAACAGGTTCTATTTTTAGCCTGTTATTTAAAGAAGTACGGTCGCTAACACTGTATAAAAGACATTGCTGGCGTTGGTGTTCTTTACCAAATAATCCGTATTCTTCTTGCTCGTGTAGTTTTCCAAATAGTTCTTTATTCATATCGCAACGATTTTTTATACTTTGACATTGCAGACAAGTTGTTCAATAAGATAATCACTATCTTTTTTGATAATCGGTTCTAACAATTGCTTAATTAATTCTTTCTGTTCTTTGGTCATTCGTGGTTTTACTGGATGACAAATTTGTCCGCTATCTATCATTATAAGTATTTCTTTATTTTGGCTTCTAACTGATTTATCAAGTGATTTGCCAGTAAACCACCTTGCACTAAAACATTCAGGTTTCGTTTTTAACATCTCAATTACTTTTTCAATAAGCAATTGTTCGTGTTCATCGTAGTGATTGTAACTACCACTAATACTGCATCGTTGCTGTGTAGGTTGACGTTTTCTAAATAATCTTTTGAATAAGTTCATATCTTTTGTTTTTCAATTTAACTTTTGTAAATGGCTTATTTACCATACACTCATTTGTTAGCTACCATTTGAGTCTCGCATACTTTTGATGGTTTCAATTAATTCATCAGGTAATTGTTCAAATGTAAATAGTTCGTAAACACCACGTTAGCAAACATTAAAACGATTTGCTAACACGGTATATAGTTTATGCCTAAGTACCGTGCTAACATAAAGTTTAGTGCTAATCAGTCACAAGTGAATTTTTTTCTTCCCACGCTTTTTTAAACCAATCCTCATTAAACCAATACTCTTTACTATAAAATTGGTTTTTAACAATCAGTCCTTCTTCAATACCGTACAGCTTACCATTTCCACAACACCAATGTTTATAGTTAGGCACTTTCTCTAAAAACCTTTCAATAGTTCTTTTGCAATCAAACTGTACTATGTCAAGGTTATAATATTGCCCTTCATCCCACAAGTGACAGTAATCGCAACCAATTTTAATAACCTTACCACTTCCATCAAAACCGTGTTCTTTACTGTACCAAGTAATTCCACCGTGCCAATCAAGGTCAGCCATTACATCGTGTTTGTAGTAATCATAATAAACACGGTTTCCATCTTTCCGTCCTTTTAACCAGTAACTATTTGGATTGTTCTCTTCGGGTATTCTATCAAGGTGTAGGTAAATGTAGTATGCCCAACAATCTTTTTCGTATGGTTCAATACTATTAGGTGGTATTTGCCAATTATTTATTTCAAAATCTACACCTTTATAAGTTCCAGTCCATTTTTTAGTCTTATTTTCTTTTAATTCCATCGCTCAAAAAATTTAATTGTTTAATTCAGTTTATAATTCAAAGGTTCGTTTTTCAAAAGGCACAAACCATATACCTATTTGATGTAAAATATAGGTGAGTAAGTGCTGTTTTAGCCGTTATTCCACTTAATCTACCTTTTTCCTGATGTCGGGTAAATGGTCTTTGTAGTTGCCTACATTTCATATACTCGGCACATTATGTGACATTTAGGATATGATACTCACTCGGAATAAAATTACATGCCACCGTACCATCTTTAAATTTAAGTTTTGCACAATCAATATCCCTAACTTTATAATGTTTTCCATTGTCATCATACTCAAAATATCCAGTTTCTATAACCGTTGCTAGTTTGCCTTTATGTCTATATAAATCATATCTTGTGCAAACTGTTTGTCCAACCTTCGCACGCTTTTTGTTTGGACCTATAAACCACCTGAAAGAGGATAAGTAAAAACGCCACATAACAATGTATATGTATATAGCAAATTTGTAAGTTTTTAAGAAAGTTTTTACAGTATTCATAATTTATCTCATTTAATTAAGTTCCTATGCTAAAGGGTGACACGATGCTTATGGTCAGATGACATCATTTCCTGCATTTCTTGACAAGACAATCCATCTATTTCTTTAGAAAAATTTGACCAAGCAATATTGAAATGTTCATTAATTTCTTCGCTTGTTAATTTGACTTTATTGCCGTAGTCTGTTGTGATTTCCCAATAGTAACCATCTCTACCAGTTACTATTGCATTACCAATTTTACTACCATCTTTTGTATGTAGTATTGTATTGATGTTTAAAACGTGATTTGACATTGTATTTATTTTTTAAGTTTGAAAATCAAAAGTATTGGGTATAACACGTGTTGTAAGCAATTAAAGGCTTAAAAAGACTTCAACATACCTGCCTTCGTACCAAGCTAATTCTTCCTGTGAAAGACCATGCCACCAATCAACAAATGCCTTTAACAGTTCACTTTGCCTTGCAACATTGTGTATGCGTAAGGCTTGCTTATGGTACATTTCAGCAAAGTCTAACATTGCTGTTTTGTTAAATCCATTTTCAGGCAGTTCTTTTGATGTCCATCATTCTTCAAAATATTCTTCTACTGTCATTCTAATAAAGTTTATTATTAATAATTTGTCCTATGCATACACGTAGAACGTTATAGGGCATTTAAAAGAACCTTGTCAACTTCATCATCTGTTAATTCAGCGGTTGTTTTATACCCTTTTGAAAGTCCATATTCTAATACTTTTCTAACTTGGTCTTTTGTCATCGGTTTGCCTTTATGTTCAAATACTCTCCAACTTGTATTGATTCGCTCTAAAGCTCCTGCTAAATCTGC